>JAUNTV010000142.1:0-2144 GCA_030538515.1 Paracoccus sp. (in: a-proteobacteria) | reverse complement strand
ACGCCGCCCACCTCGCCCAGTGCCACCATGGGGGCGGCGAAGCTTTCATCCAGCCAGGCTTGCCCGCCCTCGGCCTGGATCATCGGGGCCAGATCGGTGATCTGGTCGCGCGCGGCCAGCGTGGTCGCCAGCTCTTCCAGCAGGTGATAGCCCGAAAAGAACACATCGGGCATGTCATTGGTCACAGCAGCGCGCAGGACCTGCTGGTGGCCTTCGTTATAGCCAGCCGCAGGGGCCAGAAAGTTGATCTTGATATCGGGGTTGTTCGCCATGAACTCATCCGCCAGGGGCTGGTGGAAGCGGGTGAAGCCCGGCAGGTTGTAAAGCACGTTCAAGGTGATCTGTTCAGCCATGGCGGGCAGAGCCGCCGAAATGGCCAGCACGCTGGCGGTCAGGGTGCGCATCAGGGTCATGTCGTGTCCTTTTGGTATCCGTGATGAAGAAAGGTTATTTCACGCCGGTCATGGTGATCCCGGCGATGAAGCGGCGGCGCGCCAGCAGGAAGCACAGCACCATCGGCGCGGTGATGATCGCAGCCCCCGCCATCAGCGCGCCGTAATCGCTGCCCGATTCCGCATCGGCGAAGAACAGCATCCCCAAGGGCGGCGGGGCCAGCCGGATGTCGCTGACCACGATCATCGGCCAGTAAAGATCATTCCAATGCGCCACGATGGAGAAGACCGAGAACGCCGCCAGCGCGGGCAGCGAGCCACGCAGCACGATGCCCCAGCAGATTTCCATTTCGGAAAACCCGTCCATGCGGGCGGCCTCGATGATTTCGTCGGGATAGCTGCGGAAGGACTGGCGCAACAGGAAGATCGCAAAGACCGACAGGAAGAAGGGCAGCATCAGCGCGAAATAGGTATTCAGCATCTTCGCCTTGGCCAGCCCTACGAACAGCGGCAGCGCAAGTGCCTGCATGGGCACGCAAAGGGCCGCGATGATCAGCGCCAGCATCAGCTTCTGCCCGCGAAAGCGCAGCTTGGCCAGGGCATAGGCGGCGGGCACGGCGGTCAGGATCTGCACGATCAGAATGCCCAGGCAGACGATCACCCCGTTCAGCATGAATTGTGCCATCGGCACCTGATCCATGGCGCGGCCATAGTTCTGGGCACCCGCGAATTTGTCCGGGATCGGCCAAAGCGAGATATTGAAGATCTCGGCCGGGGGCCGGATCGAGGTCAGCATCATCCAGTAGAACGGCAGCAACACGAAAGCCGCGCCGGCCAGCAGGATCAGCCATGCAACGATACGGCCCGCCATCAGTAATGCACCTTCTTGTCCATGAAGAAGGTCTGCCAGATCGACAATGCCAGAATGATGACAAGAAACAGCAGCGTCAGCGCGGCCGCATAGCCGGTCTGGGAATATTCGAACCCCTCCAGATAGATCGCGTAAAGCAGCGTTTCCGAGCCAGAGCGCCCCTTGGTCAGCACCGCCACGGTCTCGAACACCTTGAAGGCGCTGATCGAGGTCGTGACCAGAACGAACATCGTCGTCGGCCCCAGCATGGGCCATGTCACGATCAGGAAGCGGTCAATCCCGCTTTTCGCCCCGTCCATCCGCGCGGCCTCGTACAGATCGCGCGGGATGCCGGTCAGCCCGGCCAGATAAAGCACCATGTTGAAGCCAAGCACCTGCCAGACGCCGATCATCGCCAGTGTCGGGATCAGCAGCACGGGATTGCCCAGAAAGGACACCGGCTCAAACCCCATGGCGCGGATCGCCGCATTGACCGGCCCGAGCGAGGGGTGCAGCACGAATTGCCAGACCGTGGCCATGGCAACAAGCGTGGCCGTGACGGGCAGGAAATAGGCGATTTCCCAGAAGGCGCGGCTGCGCGTGCGCTCATGCACCAGAACCGCGATCAGCAGGGCCAGCCCGATGCCAAAGGGGATCACGATGGCCGCGTAAACCAGCGTATTGACAAGGGACCGGATAAAGACCGGATCGCCCATGGCCTTGCGGAAATTCTCGGCCCCCGTGAACTGGGTCTGAACCGCCCCAAGCCGGTAATCGGTGACGCTGAACCCGGCCAAAGCGATCAGCGGCAGGATATAGATCGCCACCAGCAGGAAGATCGCCGGGGCAACGAACCAGAAGGCGCTGCGTTTGCGGGCCCTGCGCGCGGCGGGGGCGGCGCG
>JAUNTV010000141.1 GCA_030538515.1 Paracoccus sp. (in: a-proteobacteria) | reverse complement strand
GACATGGGCCATGGCCGAAAACGGCGGGTTCATCAGCACCACCGACGGCGCGATCTCTGCAGGCAGATAATCGTCGATCTGCGCGGCATCGAACCGGGTGACGGTGACATCGGGGAACAACTGCGCCAGCAGACCGGCGCGCGTCCCTGCCCGTTCGTTCAGCATCAGCGCGCTACCACTGGCCCCGGCCAGCGCGGCCAGCAGACCGGTGCCCGCCGATGGCTCCAGCACCAGATCCGTCGGTGTGATGGCTGCGGCGCTGACTGCCGCCAGCCCAAGCGCCAACGGCGTCGAAAACTGTTGCAGATCGCGCGATTCCTCGGAACGCCGCGTGTGCGAGGGCATCAGCGCCCCCAACCGCTCCAACATCGGCAGCGCGGCCTCGGGCGATCCGGCCTTGCGCAAAAGCGCAGGCCCGTATTGGCGTAGAAACAGCACCAGCGCCGCCTCGCAGGTGTCATAGGCGCGTTTCCAGCTCCAGGCGCCGGACGCATCGGACGCGCCGAAGGCGGTTTGCCGAATTAGTGGATCAACTCGCCCGCGCCGACGATCAGCGCACCGATGCCGGTGCGGATGATCGCCGTGCGCAGGACCGTCAGGGCCGTCGCCAGAGAGAAGGTGGCGATCCGCGCGGCGACAAATGCCGCCACCCAGCGCCCGGCCATGAAACCCGCGAAGGCGATGCCGATGGCCGCAAGCCGGTCGAGATTATCCGCCACCATGATCAGCACATCGGCGACCAGCGAGGACGCGCCGGAAAGCTGATCCCACATGACCGTATTCGCGCGCGCTTTTGCGCAAACCCGCACAGCAGATCGCCCTTTTCGCCGCCATCGCCCTGTTCCTCATCAACGCACGACGCGCGGGTGAACAGGCCGGTCGCGCGTCCGAGCGTTTGTAACAAACTGAAAGGACCAACCATGCCCTACGCCGCATGCTGGAAGCCGGGGCAGATCGGCCCTGTGATCGCGACGATCTTGCTCAACGCCTGCGCGATGGGCGGTTCTGACAGGGGAGGGGCGGTTTGCCCGCCAGTCGTAGACAATGATCAGGTGCTGCGGAACCGGGCCGCAGCGGAGCTGGAGGCGCTACCAAGCAGTGCAGTACTGGTCGGGATGATGGCGGATTACGCGGTGATCCGGGCGCAGGCGCGGGCCTGCGAATTATGAACCGTCTAGACCTTTGGGCACGCTTTTCCAGAACCGTAGCCCTCGCCCGGTCATAAGATCAGCGCGCCCACCTGACGTCTCAGATATCCATCTGCTGGATATCTGCACGGTCGGCAATATGGAGGCCGACCTTGGTGGGCTCCGCACGGGTTCGCCGCCATCCCCACCCCGCGCTCGATCCGGCCTACCGTCCGGCGTCTCCTGCGGTCCCCGCGCTTTCGGGTCCGGGTCCCCATCACACCTTATCCGGTACCTGCGGGTTACACGTCCGCCACCTCCGGCATCGAGGTTTGGGCAAGACCGGCGACGATCTGTCGGAACTCGGTCAGAATTTCCTGATGGTTCTTTTCAAGAAAACGCACGAGGCGGTCATTCTGCAGGAGCCGTTCAACATAGCGGCCCGCAACGACAAGGCGAAGGTGATCTGGACCAAGCGTACCTTCAATCAGCTTAATATTCTTCTGCAGGCTGGCCATCTCGACTTTCATTCGTTCGGCCTGTTCGGAGGTGACGCCGACGGGAGATTTGCGTGCCGCCGGGTCGATAAGATCGGCCGTTTCGGTGGCCGCTAGAATCGCCTCGGCGTAAGCCACGCTGTAGTTGTTCGCGGCGATCATCAGCTCCGCCGCCTGAATCTGGCGCAAGGGCTTCATCTTCCGCAAGGCTCGGAAACTGTTGATCGGGCAGTGTCGCGCCTTGAGCAACTCGGCAGCCTCGGCACAGATTCCGTTCAGCAGGTTCCGTTTTCGCTGGATCAATGCCACATCGACATTCAGCGCGGCGGCGATCCGTGCCTCTGGCACACCACGTTCGACAGCGCGCAGGATCATCTTGTGTTCCTGAATCGTGGCCAGACGGCTTATCCTCTTATTATAAGTGAAGGCCTCGTCGTCGGTCGCTACCAGACATGTCACCGTCTCCTCGCCCAATTCCTTTAGCACAAGCAGCCGGACGTGGCCGTCGAGCAGGATGAAAGCACCATCCTTACCCTTGGGGCGTGAGATGACGGGTGGCTCGATCAGCCCGACCTCGCGGATCGACGCGGCGATCTGCGCATATTTTTGGCTTTTGGGCACATTTGCTGACAATTGCTTAACCGGAAGGATCGACGCGATTGGAAGTTTGATCAGATCTGCCTCGAAGCTTGGGCTTCTTGCATCGGTGCATTTGCCCGAATGTGTCATGTGACAGCCTCCCCCAGCCCGTCGACGACGATGCGCGGCAGCGAATCAAGACCCTCGGCACGCAACAGGGCCAGGTAATTCTCGTCTTTCAGAAGCGATTGAAAGGCGGCATCCAAGAACAGCAGGCTGCTGCGCGTCACCTGAGCCCGTTGAACCATATCCTTCTGACGCTCGGCCTCAGCGCAATAGGCATTTACCAGCGCCGCTGATGTCATCCGCGTACGCGACTTGGCGCTTTTGCTCGCACCCTTCTGTTTGCCATGCCGCTTTCGCAGTTCAACAAGGCGGCGAGCTTCAAGCAGCTTCTTGCCACGGAGCTCACCTGAGACATAGGCCGCTTCCAGCGCCTTTTGAACGTCCTTTTCCTCTGCCCTCGTGATGTAGAGAGCAACGCTGAGTGGCATTTGGCCGGTTTCAACTGCGATCAGCAATCGCTCCTCACCATTCGTGATCAACTTCCCGATTTCATGGACATAGGCAAAGGACAGCCCGGTCTTCTCGGCAATCTCGTGATCCGAATATCCCCGGTCACGCAGCGTCGAGATATCCTGCAGCAATTCCAAAGGGCGGTGCTGTCGCCGGGCGATATTCTCGATGATGCTGCGCAGAAGCCTTTCTGCTTCATTGGCATCGACGATGATTGCCGGAACCCGGGTTTCGCCCAAGGCGAGGTAGGCTTCCATACGCCCTTGGCCGCAAACCAGACGATAGCCGTGATGATCGTCCCGGACGACGGTGATCGGCTTTTTCAGCCCGACCTTGCCGATGCTGTCTACCAGAGCACGAAACGTCTTTTCAGACCGTTCGCGCGGGTTCTCTACGGTGATATCAGCGATGGGAATGTTCTGGATATCACCTTGAGTTCCGATCCCACTCACCATGCCCCAACCTCCGAAACCGGAACGCGCTGGGCCATCTCGAATAGAAAATCCAGTGTGTCGAAGCGGAAAGCGTCCAGCATCAAGCCATTCTCTTCAGTCAGTCCGAGCGGCTTGCTGCGCATTTCGAACTGCGGCAGCAGGTAATAGTCGAGCGCGCCCGCATTGGTGCGGTCCATGCGGATTGCGATGGTAATGTCCGGGGCAAGGCTGGCATCGAAACGGATCTTCCAGCGCAGGCTACCTGAATGCGTTTGGCGGCACCGGGAAACGACGACCGAAGCGGTGATTCATTATTGATCGTCAGCAAATCGGTGGAGGGGTTTCTTTCGACCGCGCCGCCCAGCTTTGTAATCTCGCTCACAACACGTTCGACCTCGTTGCTATGAAACAGCCGTAGCATCCGGTTGATTTCGACATAGCGATAGTCACGGTCAGGCGTGAAGCCGACGAGGGAATAGGCTTTGAGCAGGCTTCCAAAGCGATGCGCATAGGCGCCGCTGGACGGCATGCCGCCGGCCTCGTCGATGACCAAGCCAGAGATATAGCCATGTCGTTGAAGCAGCCGTGTCAGCCTGTCCAACATTTCCTCGTCCGAAAAGCGGCGATTACGCACAGCGAAGACCGCTTGCACTTTTTGGAATTGTGTGGGTTCGACAATGGCTTCGAAAACACCTTTCGATCTGATCCACATCTCCGGGTCATTCGCGACCCGTTTGCGTTTCAGCTTGAATGAGCGTCGGTTGTAAACGTTATTTCCGATATATTTTTCATTGGTCAGGATCTGCTGGATGGTGGCGCGGGTCCAAGGCCGGCCGAGATCGGTCAGAATGCCACGATCATTCAACTCGGCGGCGATCTCGCTTTCGGACCTGCCATTCTTTAGAAACCGGCCGTAGATCCAGCGTACCGTCTGCACTTCATCGTCAGGGCCGGGCATGAGAATGACCCTGTCCGTCTGCAAGCTTTTCTGTTCACCGCGCTTAAGCTCGGCCTTAATATCACCGCGCTCGTCGACAAGAACCCGGCGCAACCCGTAGCCAGCCGGCCCACCCTGACGATAGCCAAGTTCGATCAGCCGGCATTGCCCGGCAAAGACCTTGGTGGACAATTCACGGCTATATTCGCCCGCCATGGCGCGCTTGACGCCCTTGACGATGGTTGCGATCGGGCTTCCATCATTTTCGAATTGCTCTGCGCAGTATTCGACCTGCTTGCCTGCCCGGCGGCAGATATATTCGTAATAGGCGGATTCGTCGGCATCCTGAAACCGGCCCCATCGGCTGACGTCATAGACCAGAATCACGTCGAAATCTGCCGTGCCGGCTTCGACATCGTGGATCAGCTGTTGCAGCGCCTCTCGCCCTTCCAGCCTGAGCCCGCTTTTCCCCGCATCTGCATATGTCCGCACCAGTTCGAAACCACGTTCCTTGGCATAGGCACGGATTGCATCAGACTGGTTTTGTGTCGAATATTTTTGATGTTCAGTCGACATGCGGACATATTCCGCAGCGCGCCCGCATATCGCTTCGGACACAGTGTTGCTGGGGAAAGGCGGGGTGTGACCTGCCATACTCTTCTCCACATCAGTTCATGCTGGAACCTCCGGGCAAACTGCCCCGCGCGCCCTATTCGGATGCAAATTGGTACCTGCCGTTTTCACATTTCTCCTCAGGTTTAACCGAGGAGAGAAAGAGTATGCGGGTGAAGATGGGCACAGTTGTGCCGGAAATGGGCACAACTGTGCACCTGAACGCCATCCAGGCAGAATATCGAGCGGCAATAGCCGCCGCACTGGTGACAAATCTTGGCCAAACGCACCGAGCGATCAAGACCGCTATGCGTTGGACCGGCGCGAGCGAGCGGACAATCAAATACTGGATGTCCGCAGAGCGCGGACCAAGTGGCGAGCACCTGATCTCACTGGTCCGACACTCTGACGCGGTGCTCATCACCGTGCTGGCGCTGGCCGGACGGATCGAGGGAGAAAACCCTATCGTACATCATGATGATCCGCATCGTAACTTGCCAGACTGATACTGGCCATTCTTGGCGGCTTTGCCAGCACACTTCCAGTTTCCCCTTGATGGCAGAATATCGTGGCTTTCTGCCATCAACCTAGCTAGATGGCAGCTCGCTAACGGGAACGACGTTGGCGATAGGATGTGGCCATATTCTGTTGCCAAATGGCCTAGATGCGACTACGTTTGCGTCAAATCCCGTTGATGATAGAGTTGGCGCAAATATGGCCATCAAACCGTACGATCTGACAGATGCCGTTACCTACCATGTCGGCGCCTTTCCTCCGCCCGCCCTCGACTACGAGATGCTGCTCGGGCCACTTGAGGAAGCAGCAGCCTCGCTTGCTCGTTACGATGCCAAGATGTCTGGCATGGTGAATAGCGAACTTTTCCTCGCCCCCCTGCGCCGCCAGGACGCGGTCACTTCATCCCGGATGGAGGGGACGATCTCGACCATCGAAGAACTGTATCGTCTTGAGGCAGAGGAGGAAGCAGGTAGTGCCAACCCCTATCGCGAGGCTCGCAATGAGGGCGCACCACTTGGTGAGCACCTGATCCGGACCGCACACCAACAGCTGCTTTCTTTTGGTCGCGGTGCCCATAAGCGTCCCGGCAGCTATAAAGTCGAACAGAATTACATCGGAGATGAGCGGCAAGGAAAGATCTACTACGTCCCCATTGCCCCCGAACAGCTGGGTCCGGCGATGGCCGAACTCGTTCGCTACATCAACGAAAGCACGATGCGCCCGCTGATCCGCACTGCGATTGCGCACGTCGAGTTCGAGGCCCTGCACCCCTTCGAAGATGGTAATGGCCGGATCGGGCGAATGCTGATCACCTTGATGCTGTGGAAACTCGGTGTCCTGCATCAGCCGAATTTCTTCGTCTCGGGCTACTTCGAAACCCACAAGGATGAGTATATCGAACGGATGCGTGAGGTCTCCGCGACCGGCGACTGGACCAGCTGGGTGGTTTTTTTCCTTCAGGCGATGCACATTCAGGCAACGGTCAACATCGAAACGGCAGACGCGATTTTCCGACTTCACGGTGAAATGCGGGAACGATTCCGCGACGTGTTGAATTCCCAATTCCATGATCAGGCGTTGGATTTTGTCTTTGCGAGTCCCGTCTTCCGTAACGACCGCTTCGTCGACAGGTCAGGAATCCCGCAATCCTCTGCTCGCGCCCTGTCGCGGCGCTTGGTCGAAGCCGGCCTTCTACGCACGATAGAAGGAGCGTCCGGTCGCCGCGCCGCAATGTACGCCTTCGATCCGCTACTGGACCTGTTGAAGGTCTGACATACGAGGGCGGCCTGTCGCTGCCGGGCTCTTCGAACGTTCCCTACCTCGCGCCCCTGCGCTGGGTGCTGATCGCCATCGCCCTGATAGGCATTGCAGTCACCATCCACGCCCGGCTCGACGACCGGAAACGGGGCCAGCGGTGATTAGCTGGCTGTTCACCCATGGGCCAGCGTGAAAAGCGATGGCCTGATCCTCACCGCCGCAGCGATCCTGGTCGAGGCCCGGGCTGCTTGGCGACACACGGAAGCGATCCCTGTACCGCAGCAATCCCTCCTCGGGCTCGATCAGAAAGGTAGAGGTCGATGATCACGGCGAGATAAAGCCACCCCTCTGCGGTCCAGATATAACTGATGTCGCCCGCCCATTTCTGGTTCGGCGCGGTTGCCGAGAAATCCTGATCAAGCAGGTTCGGGGCGATGTTGAATGCATGATCGCCGTCCGTGGTGCGTTTGTGTTTCCTGGTCCGCACGACAGAAATTCCGTTCTCTTTCATAGCCTGCCGACCCGCCGCTCGCCGACGGGAATGCGA
>JAUNTV010000140.1 GCA_030538515.1 Paracoccus sp. (in: a-proteobacteria) | reverse complement strand
CCCGCCCAACGCCTGCACGGCCTGATGGGCCTGAACCATCGCCTGTTCGGACGCGTAAAGCACCGCGCCCGCTGCATCCTGGCGCGTCACGCGGCCGGCATCGCAGGCCCTGGCGACCTCATAGACGTATGCCCTTGCGGTGTTCAGCGCCACATACATATCGGCGATCTTGGCCTGCATGAGCTGGAAATTCCCGATGGGCTGGCCGAACTGCCTGCGGCCCGCGCAATAGGGCACGACCTCATCCAGACAGGCGGCCATGATGCCCGTGCCGATCCCCGACAGAACGAGGCGTTCAAAATCCAGCCCCGACATCAGCACGCGGACGCCCCGGCCTTCCTCGCCCAGGACATTTTCGAACGGGATCTCGCAATTCTCGAAGATCAGCTCGCCCGTGTTCGACCCGCGCATCCCCAGCTTGTCGAAATGCGGGCCCCGGGTGAAACCCTTCATGCCCTTTTCGACGATGAAGGCGGTGATGCCCTTGCTGCCCGCCTGCGGGTCGGTCTTGGCATAGACCACCAGCACATCGGCCTCTGGCCCGTTGGTGATCCAGTATTTCGACCCGTTCAGAACATAGCTGTCGCCGCGCTTCTCGGCGCGCAGCGTCATGCCCACCACGTCAGAACCCGCGCCTTCCTCGGACATGGCCAGCGCGCCGACATCTTCGCCCGAGCACAGTTTCGGCAGGTATCTGCGCTTCTGTTCCCCGCTGCCGTTCAGCTTGATCTGGTTCACGCAGAGGTTCGAATGCGCCCCGTAGCTGAGACTGATCGAGGCACTGGCCCGCGCGATTTCCTCGACCGCGACGACATGGGCCAGATAGCCCATGCCCGAGCCGCCGAATTCCTCGGGCACGGTGATGCCCAGAAGGCCAAGCGCGCCCAGTTCCTGCCAGAGATCATGCGGAAACAGGTTCCTGCGATCCGTCTCGGCGGCAAGGGGCTTGATGCGTTCCTGCGCGAAGCGGTGCACCATCTCGCGCAGCGCGCCGATATCCTCGCCAAGATCGAATTCCAGCGTTCGGGTGAACATGCGGCTTCCTCCCCCCTTGCTTTATTTGAACGTTCGTTCAGATAAGGGCTGTATGCGCGACTTCCCCCCGCCCGTCAACAACAGACTGCGCGCGCGGGCCGGCCCGCGTCAATCCGGCGAGTGGCTCAGCGCCAGCCCCCAGATGCCCGTCAGGAAAAGCAGCACCGGCGCGCCGATCAGCACTGTCATGAAGGGCAGCCCGCCCGGCCCGGCCAGCAGAAGGCCCAGCCCCAGAATGGCATAGACAAGCGGCACCGAGATCACCCAGAACCGCCAGCCCCGCCAGTAGCCGGTCCAGCCGAACATCAGCAGGAACACCGCGATCCCCGCCAGAGGCGAGGCCACCGTCAGCAGATTTGCCAGCCAGTCGCTGCCGCCACGAAATATCTCGATGATCCCCAGCCAGAGAACCAGCCAGGCCACCCCGATCCCGCCCAGAAACCCCAGGGCATAGGCCCCGAGCACCCTCGGCGGCGGCAGTTTCAGCGTTTTCATGGGCGGCCTCATCACGATGGTTTCCCACAGAGTTACAACCCGATGGCACCCGGACACAAGCGCCCCATGGCCGGGCTTTCACTGCCGGGGGGCAACTGCGGGGACCGCGAGGAACGCGCCATAATCCCGCAGCCGTCATTTCAGCCCCGGATCATTATCCACAAGGTATTCCATCATGAACGAGACCGACGAGAATCGCATCGACCTCGACGCGGCCCGAAGGTTGCAGGACCGCGCTTCGGTTTACCGCGAGATGGGGCCGGCGATCAGGCTGCCGGTGCTTCGGCAGCGCTTCACCGCCATCGGCTGGATCGGCGTGGCCTTCTGGATCATCGGCCCGCTCTGGGGCGGATATCTGTTGGCAGCCGCGTCTTCCTCGCGCTGTTTCGACCCGGCCGTCTCGGGGATCGGCGGTTCCCTGACCGCGCTGATGATGGTCCTTGTGCCGGTGCTGATCCTGATCGGACGGGAATATTACGGGCCATAGGGGATCGGGCCATGGATGATCCGGAAGCCGGGCGCGATGGTGGGCGGTGAGGGACTCGAACCCCCGACATCCTCGGTGTAAACGAGGCGCTCTACCAACTGAGCTAACCGCCCGCGCGTATGAACGCGAACCGCGCCGGATTAGCCCGGCGCGGCGCGGTGATCAAGCGGGTTTTCGGGCGCTACTTGCGCCCCGGCGTGCCGTCGAACTTCTTCTCAAGGCTTTCCCAGCAGGTGATGTAATCATCCTGCAAGGGCGCCTCGCGGCCTGCGAATTCGGTCAGGTGCTGGGGGAAGCGGGTCTCGAACATGAAGGACATGGTATTGTCCAGCTTTTCGGGGCGCAGATCGGCATTGGACGCGCCCTCGAATGCCTCGCGGTCGGGACCATGGGGCAGCATCATGTTATGCAGGCTCATCCCGCCTGGCACGAACCCCTGGGGCTTGGCGTCATACTGGCCGTAGATATTGCCCATCAGTTCGGACATGATGTTCTTGTGATACCATGGCGGGCGGAAGGTATCCTCCATCACCATCCAGCGTTCGCGGAACAGCACGAAATCGATATTCGCGGTGCCCGGCACGCCCGAAGGCGCGGTCAGCACGGTGAAGATCGACGGATCGGGATGGTCGAACAGAATCGCGCCGACGGGGCAGTAATTACGCAGATCATATTTCAAGGGCGCGTAATTCCCGTGCCATGCCACCACATCCAGCGGGCTTTGCGCGATCTTCGTCTGGTGGAACTGGCCGCACCATTTCACGGTCAGCGTGGATGGCACCTCGCGATCCTCGAAAGCGGCGACGGGGGCCTTGAAATCGCGCGGATTGGCCATGCAATTCGCCCCGATCGGGCCACGGCCGGGCAGTTCGAACTTCTGGCCGTAATTTTCGCAGACGAAACCGCGGGCGGGGCCTTCCAGAACCTCGACCCGGTAGACCAGACCGCGCGGAATGATGGCGATTTCCTTGGGTTCAAGGTCGATGATGCCCAGTTCGGTCGCGAAGCGCAGCCGGCCTTCCTGCGGGACGACCAGCAATTCGCTGTCGGCCGAGAAGAAATAGTCGTCCTTCATCGATTCGGAGACCAGATAGAGATGCGCGGCCATGCCGACCTGCGTATTCACATCGCCCGCCGTGGTCATGGTGCGCATGCCCGTCAGCCAGGTCAGCGCCGCATCGGTGGGAGGCAGCGGGTCCCAGCGATACTGGCCAAGGCTGGTGACATTTTCCAGAACATGCGGGGCCGATTTCCAGTAAGGCAGCTCGATACGCTGATAGCGCCCATTATGCTTGACCGAGGGCCGGATGCGGTAACACCAGGTCCGTTCCGGCGGATTGGCGGTGAAGGCGGTGCCCGAAAGCTGTTCGCCATAAAGCCCGTAATTGCATTTCTGGGGCGAGTTCATCCCCTGCGGCAGCGCGCCCGGCAGGGCCTCGGTCTCATAATCATTGCCGAAGCCGGGCATATAGCCCTCATGCGCGGGGGTGCCGTTCACGGTCGCGGCGCGGATCATGCCTTCCGGCAGGCCATAGCTGTTCATTCGCTTCCCCATCCTGACTGATTGGGGCGGACAATAAGTTGCATATGCAACCAAGTCAAGGAAAAGCGGAAGCACGCGACGCGCCCCCAGCCCCCCTGCCCGGAACGCATGGCTGCCGGCTGCCGGCTTGTCCGAATACTGACGGCACCGCCCTGTCAGCGGGCAAGCAGCCGCAGCCCCCCGCAAGAGGGGGCGGGCCGCGTCATGGCGTCACGGCCTAACGATCCGGGCCGATATCATCGCTGCCGCCGTCACCGCCCGGATCGGCGCTGTCATTGGTCGGGATCTCGTCCAGACCGCGCCGGTCCTGCGGTGCCTCGGCCGGGGGGGCCGCCTCCCCGGCTTCCAGCGCCATTTCGGGTGCCTTGGGGGCCGGGTCCTTCTGGTCGGGGAACAGCGTCTCGGGGTTGCGCAGCCACAGGTCGCGCTGCGCAAAGGGGATCTCGATCCCTTCCCTGGCGAAACGCTCGGCGATCTGATGGCGCATTTCGGAAGCCACGCCGCCGCCGCCCGAAATATCCGAAAGAATGCAGCGGACCTCGAAATCAAGGCTGTCGGCACCGAAATTCACCAGCAGCACGCCCGGCGCGGGGTCGATCAGCACGGTGGGCTGATCCTCGGCGATCTCGCGCAGGATGGCGGCGACCTTGCGGGTGTCGCTGCCGTAACCCACGCCGACCTTCACGATGATGCGCCCGCGCGAATTCCCCCGCGTCCAGTTGGTCACGCTTTGGGTGATCAGGTTGCTGTTGGGGATGATCACATCGGTCTGGTCGAAAGTCCTGATCCGCGTCGAACGGACCGAGATTTCCTGCACGATCCCCTGCTGGCCGCCCGCCTCGACCCAATCGCCGACGCTGACGGGGCGCTCGATCAGCAAGATGATGCCCGAGACGAAATTCTGCACGATGGTTTGCAGGCCAAAGCCGATCCCCACCGACAGCGCACCGGCCACGATGGCAAGGCTGGACAGGTCGAACCCCGCCGAGGTGATCGCCAGCAGCGCCGCCAGAAATATCCCGATATAACCCAGCCCCGAAACCGCCGCCGATTGCGCGCCCCGGTCCAGCCGGGTGCGCGGCAGGATCTGCGTGCCAAGCACCGATTGCAGCCATTTCGTGATCCCGTAACCGATGGAAAAGACGATCAGGAAGGTCAGCAGCGCACCCGGAGACAGCCGGAAGCTGCCAAAGGATATCCCCTGCATAAGCCGGGTGTTCGCCTCGGCCAGATCATCGGTCGAGGCACCCCAGATCAGCGCGAAAACCGGTGCCGAGGCCAGGATCAGCATCAGCCCGATCAGCAGCGGGATCAGCGAATCGCGCGCCCCCTCGCGCCCGCGCAGCGCCAGCGAGTAAAGATCGGCGATGAAGTCCTGAAGCAGGATCAGAAGCCCGATCAGCCCCAGGCTCTTGATCGCGGGCCACAGGATCGCATTGGAGGCGTTGACGAAGCCAAGCACCGCCAGCACCACCACCACGATCGCCAGAAGCCGCAGCACGATCCCCGCACCCGACAGGATATTCGTGCGATAGGGGCCGGCTGCCTCGCCGGCGTGGCGCTTCATGCGACGCAGGATATCGGCAAGCTGAAACAGGAAGAAGGCACCGCCCAGGATCAGGATGAAATGGATCACCCCCGCCCCGCCATCGCTGACCTGATAGGGGATCAGCGGCGGGGCATGATCGCGGCGCACGAAGCCCGAAAGCGGCAGCGCCGAATTCGACAGCCAGACATGCACCGACAGCATCGCCACCAGCCCGGCCCCGTAGAACCGCGCCAGCATGCGCTTGTTCTGCGGCATGGGCAGGGTCTCATAGGCGACGGGCCGGGCCGCAAACAGCGTGCGGATCAGCCAGCGCCCGGTGAAGAACACCAGCCCCATCAGCGGCAGCGCCATGACGAAGGGCTTGATCCACTCGCCCAATAGCCCCGTTGCCTGAAGCCCGTAGCTCAGCAGGAACACCCCCGCCACCGGCAGCACGATCTGCGACAGCGACACCAGAAAGGCGATCACCGCGCGCGCGTCCCCGCTGGCATGCGAGCGCGCGCCAAGCCGCGACGGAAGCTGATCGACCAGACGGCGCCCGTAAAGCAGCCCCGCCGCGCCGGCCAGATAGATCAGCACCTCGGCCCAGCCCTTGAAATCATGGGCCGCGGCGACCGCCTTCTTCAGATCATCGCTGACGCCGCGGATGATCGCCATGACATCGCGCCCGGCATCGACCCAGCTTTGCGGATTAAGCGGGGAACGCGTCTGCGCGGCCAGTTCGTCGGCATCGCGCTGGCGGCGGATCTCATCGACCTGGCTGATGATCGATTCAGCGCGGCTATAGGCTTCGGTCGCGGTGATGCCGGGGGCCTGCAACTGGGCAAGCTGATCGTTCAGCGCCTTGCGCCGCGCCACCACATCCTCGGATTCGGTCTCGCCCTCGGCGGGGGCCGGGCCAAGCGCCGCGATCTGGTCGCGCACGGTCTGGATGCGCGGTCCGTTGGCATTGCGCGCCTGATCGAACTGCGTGCGCCATGTCACCGCATTGTTGCGGATCGAATCAAGCTGGCTGACGGCGACATTGCCATTGGCAAGCACGGTTTCCGCCTGTTGGGCGAAGCTTTCCCAACGGTCGTAATTGATCTCATCCTGCGCCATCGCCGCCGAGGCGGCCAGAAGAAGCGCCAGAAGCGCCGCGCGAAAAGCGTTGAAAAACAAGGTCACGCCTCGAAGACTTCCGGCAGGGCGCGCGGCTCGGCCTCAAGCCATTCAGGCACGGGAAGGCCCTTTTCGCGCAGGAATTCCGGGTTGTAAAGCTTGGTCTGATAGCGGTTGCCCGCGTCACAAAGCACCGTCACGATGGTCTTGCCCGGCCCCATCTCGCGCGCCATGCGCAGGGCACCGGCGACATTGATCCCCGATGAGCCGCCAAGCACCAGCCCTTCCTCGGCGGCAAGGCGGAACAGCACGTCAAGCGCCTCGGCGTCCGGGATGCGGCAGGCGAAATCGGGGGTCAGCCCTTCCAGATTGGCGGTGATGCGACCTTGCCCGATGCCTTCGGTGATGGAACTGCCCGGCGCGTCGAATTCGCCGGTGGTGTAATAGCTGTAAAGCGCCGCCCCTTCGGGATCGGCCAGCCCGATCTTCACCCCGCGCGGTTGCAGCGCCTGCGCCACCCCCGCCAGCGTCCCGCCAGAGCCGACCGCGCAGATGAACCCGTCCACGCCGCCCCCGGTCTGGTCCCAGATCTCGGGACCGGTGGTTTGCTCATGCGCGCGGCGGTTGGCCACATTGTCGAACTGATTGGCCCAGATCGCGCCGTTCCTTTCGGTCTTCGCCAATGCGGCGGCAAGGCGTTCGGAATAGCGCACGTAATTGTTCGGGTTCTTATAGGGCGCGGCGGGCACCTGCACCAGTTCGGCGCCTGCCAGGCGGATCATGTCCTTCTTTTCCTGGCTTTGCGTTTCGGGGATCACGATGACCGACCGAAACCCCATCGAGGCCCCGACAAGCGCCAGCCCGATGCCGGTATTG
>JAUNTV010000139.1 GCA_030538515.1 Paracoccus sp. (in: a-proteobacteria) | reverse complement strand
TCGTCGCTTCGCAGATCGTCGACGTATTCGAGATTTAGCAGCCGGCGCAGCCGACGGAGAGACGGCATCATCTCTCCGAGATCGTCGCCGGTTTTCGCAGCGTGGATCACGCGCAGCGCGGTAGGCAGCCATTTAGGGCCGCCCAGAAGCTTGGTCGCATTGATCAGGTCATCGCCGGAATCGGTAAGCCAATCCGTGAACTGAGTGAGCGAGTGTGCCGCGTGCAGTAATTCAGCGGCGTGGGGAGAGTTTAACATCCATCATTCCTTTTCCTGGATGCACGGCTCACCATGAGCTGTGTCAATATCCCTCACTCATCTTAGCCGGCCATTCGACTGCGGCCCGGCCACGAAAAAACCGGCCGAGGTCGAATGCGGCAAAGCTTCGTTCCTGCCTTTTAAAAAAGGAAGTCTATTTTAGTCAGAATAATATCCGGATTATTAGAGTATTAATTCATAAAATGACTCGACCTTAAATAAAGACATCTGTTCTTGATCTTCTTCTCCTCTCCAACAAGCGTTCCCTCATTCGTGCCCTTCGACAAAGGGTGTGAATGTGGAAACGCCTCAATCCAAAAATCATCGACTTCATAGGTGGATTTCCTCGCACGTTGCGCCATGCCCGGCGTTGGATCAGCCGTGGGCGGCAGTTGTGGCGACGAGCGGAATTTGTTGAGAGTGGTTTGGATTCACCCCGTGCGGGTGATGCCAGCCCGTTCTCAACTCGTTTGGAGAATATGAGAAAAAGCAGGAAAACGCGGCGACAAGCGGGGGTGTAAGTGCGGTGTGACGAGTAACGCCAAGTGAAGGCAGCGGCAGCTCGGCTCACGGCTAACTGGCATCTCCGTTTCGACCAAGGTCAGTCGAACTTTGATCTTTACTCGATTGCGCCAAGCCCTGAGCGATACCCAAGCACCCGTTGGCCTGGCCATTTAAAGCCTCAGCGTGGATCTTCGGGACCGCCGTTCTGACAACGCCTCACCATAGTCTTTGGTCGCTGCGGCACCGGTGGAATGATCATAGTGCCGTCGCGCGGTATCCGCGTTGCGATGCCCGAGTAAGGCCGGCGCCAGATAGGCCCCATCGCGAAGTTCCTCGGAGGACTCGGTCGCAACATTGTCCCGCACGCGATGGATGCTGACGCGCACACCAAGATGTCGCTCTGTTAGATCACCGACTTGCTTGCCGATTTCCCCGGATGACAAGGAACTGCCTTGGCGTAGCGTGCTGGGAAACATCGCACCACCGTCATCGAACAGTTTTCGGAAATCGCGGCGATACTCGTTCAATGCGCTCCAGAGGTCCGCGTTTTGAATGATGTTATGATAACCGACCGTCGCTTTGCGGGATTCTCGCTCTTTGATAACGCTGCCGGGCAGACGGATCTCGATCATGGGGGACGCCAGCATGATGAGCGTCTGATCGAAGGCCAGATGTGCCAAAGCTCGCGCGCGCTGCGGCAGGGCGGCTGCCAGCATCAGCCCCTGCCGATACGCCCGTGCAGCATGCAGGCCACAGGGCCCGCGCTCGCGCGCCTGCGTGCTGATGTCCAGGCCCAGGATATGATCGTTGAGGCGCCGACCAACTGCGCGCCGGTTTTCGTGGGCCGGCCGGCACAGCGGCCCTGATCGGCAGGGTCAGCGATCACATGATCGCAGGCGGGGTTTTCGAGCCCTCCATCGAGACAGCTGTAGCTCGACCGGATCCTCGCGAGATAATCCGCCGCACTGCGCTGCGACACGCCAGTATTTTGAAGCGCAGCCGCATAAGCGAGGAAGCTGGTCCCGGTCGGCATACTGTCGCGATCGTCCACCTCACACCATGTCAGCCATCGCCTGAGCCACAGAAAAACATGTGATTCGCTCCATCGTGATGGATCGCGCCGCCCAGATCCATCGAGGCGGCGCGAAAGAGGTGCCTGCCACATCTCTGGTAGGCTATGGATTGCGAGGCGCGCTCGATCCTCAGTCGACTTTGCATCTGGGTTGTCCTAGACCCGCCGTTCTCGCAGACAGAGACCGATCTGCCCGGCAGTGTCTGCCCCCCAAAGGGAGCGGGCGCCGATTTGCAGCCAAGCCAGATCCGCCTCGGCCTGCTTCTCCCCCAGAAGCGCTGTTCGATACATCGCATAAGCCGTGAGTTCATCCCGGTCAGGACGAAGCACGATGGCCACAGAACCGCGCCAATAGGCAAAATCTCTGACCGCTCGCAGGACTCTCGCTGAATCCATCTCTGGACAATCACTGCTAAGCGCAGCGCGCAAGTTATCTTCGAAGTTATGATCATCCATCTCAGTGGCCTTCTTTGAGGGTTTGATCTTTCCCGGTCAGATGCGCCTGCCAACGGTCTAGTGCGAGCGCTTCATCGATCTCCGCGTAATATGCCAGCGTCGTTTCCAGCCGCTTATGTCCTAACAGACGCTGCACGTCGGGCAGCCGGTTGGGATCGCGCTTGAGCCAAGTCCAGCCGACGAAATGGCGATAGAGATGGGGGTTCATCGCCACGCCGACGATCCGGTGCGCATGCCGCATGAGCCGTGTCAGCAGCCGCATGAATGCGCTTCCATGCGTCTCGCCGCCTTGGGCAGGAAAGAGGAACGGGTTCTCTTCATCTCCCGGCAGCAGAAGTTTGTGCCGGATTTTATCGAGATAGAACCGCAGACGCTGTGATGCATGACGATCCAAGGGAATCATTAGATCCGGATCGTCGATACCGCGGCCCTTTACTTCAACATTCGGAACAGTGATCTGCGCCAGCCCGTCTTGCCATCCGATCCAGCCAAGCTTGATGCCGGTGACATTGGCCGAACGCGGCACCCGCGCCAGCAGGATATCACTTGCGATGGCGCACATCACGTCCCGCCCCTCCTCTAAGCCCATCAGGGATTGCCGGGATTGACCAGGATTTCGCCGCGACAGCCGGTCGAGCCGCGCATTGACTTCGTCGATCAGGATGTCGCCCAGATCGATCAGCCGCTGTTCACGATCACCGGTCAGCTGACGCAGTTTCGCTTTGTTGCGTTCGGCGATGCCGGTCGTTCCGGTGGCATGCGCGGCGATGATCTCACGGATTTTCTCCAAGATCGGCGTCTGAGCGAGCGACATAGCCACCCGCGAGTTTCCGCTGGGCCTTGCCGACCGTTTCCACATAACTGCTTTCAAACGCCCGATCAGCATTGGCCGTCGCCAGAGCGTCGAGGAGGGATTCCACGACATGCGGCTCGGTGAGTTCTTCGATACTCTCGATCAGATAGCCGGTCGATGCATAGAGCGCCTTGGCCGCGGCAATGATCATGCCGCGGCGATTGGCGATTGTGGCCGCTGACCAAGTTTCGGACGGCAGAAGGAATCCAGCCGATCTCCGCTCATCTCGACGCGACTGTTGACCCTTGTGGGGCTTGAGCAGGCTCTTCTTGTCGCTGGCTGGCTGCCGGGTGGCTGCCTCCCGATCCAGCCGTGCGATGAAATCTGCCATGCTCTCGCCGCTGCGAGAGCATTCTCCCCGCAGGCATGCCGACACCGGACCATCAAACTCGGCCAGAAGTGCGGTAAAGGCGTCGGCGGCGACACCATAGCGATCCGTGCCATCCTCGAACGGGTGCTGAACCGGAACGAACCCGAACGTCCCGAAGTCGGGATGAGTGGCGAGCCGTGTGCACAGATGTGCGACCCTTTTGACGTGTTTACGACAGGTGCGGGCATCTTTGGCTACAGTGGTGAGTCGGTGCTGGTAATAGCTGTCCAGCACGGCCATCGTGATCTCGGCGGGCGCGATCTTCTCCTGATCCAGAAAATAAAAGCAACTTCCGGCGGCGAGCCGGAGATCTCGCGGCAGATCTGAGGCTTCGAGCCGGCGATAGATCTCCGCATACGGCCCGATGACATTCCGAATGCCGGATTTGCGGTTACGCCCACCGGCGAGAGAGATCGCCGCCAAAACATCGGTCTTGTAAGTCTGGAAACTACGAGCCGAGAGTCCGATTTCGGTCGGGGTCCAGCACGCAAACTGCTCGATGGTCCGGACCCGGTCGACGGCTTCCGTTTCGGCAACCCAGCAAGCATGGCGCAGAACCAGCCGCAGACGCGAAACGTAACGGGCATTTCGGCGATCAATTCTCTCATCACCGGTCCGTTCCGACAGATCGCGCATTAAACGGCTATAGGTAACGCGCTCGGCTCCATCGACCAGCACCACGCCCATAACCTGCCCAAGCGCATCCAGTATTTTCCGATTTGGCCTGAGGCCAGGGGTGTTGAGAATATCCGCGACCGCTTTCGGATTAAGCTCTGCTTGCAGAGACAGCGATCGCATGGAATTACCCGTCGCGTCGAGATAGTCCCGGATTTGTGTTCTGATTTCCATAGTATTCTCCTGATCGACAGGCGATTACTAGAAATCGAGATCCGCCCTCCGAACGGGGCGTACCGATGCTCGAAAATCGCGAGCCAATCAGGGTGGATCAGCCAGGACTTGCCCACTTTTGTGGCCTCAAGCATCACCTGTCCACGCGCGGTCTGGCATCCTTTTGCAATCCAATCCCGAATAGTCCGAGGGTGCCGCCGCAGACGTGTCGCCACATCATCCACCGTCAAATATCGTTCTGTTTCCATAGAGTTGCTCTTCCATTTATCTGAAGGAATTAGGCGACAATATGGTGAGGCCAAACAGAAAACGGCGAAATCGGAAGAATTTTGACAAGTAGATGATTATGGACGAATAATCGACACCCGGCACGTCATCTGCTCGCTCAAATAACCGAATGTTTGATTATATCTGCCAAATGATCTTCATGCTGCCTTCGCAGGCTTGGTCAAACTATTGCTGAAATTGACGACAACATAGTCGCTTGGTTGCTGTTCCGGACTTGCCCTGTTTCGATAGGCTTTAATTACATCGCGCAACCGACGTTCATTGCGTTTACGCTCGTTCAGGTGCTGTTTGCTGATCTCGATGTCGCGGTGCTTCACCAAGGCATCTGCTCTTTCTTGGGGCGCCATATCTGCATCGATGAGGCCCGAAACAGGTGCGATCTTTTCGAGAGCGATCAAAATTTCCTTGACCATCGGGGTGCTCAGGTTTTCACGCTGGCTCTTGCTGAGTTGTCGCATGATATCCCGAGGGGTCGGAGCGGCACCGGCCTCCTTGGCATGCTGATAGCGTGACGCCACCAACTGGACTGAATTGACCGTTCCCGTGTGATAGGATTGCAGCACCGACAGCGCGCTGACCATGTGCCACTCGCCGTACCGGGTAGCGAGGAGCGCCGTTTCAAGATCAATCGGCCGATGGGCTTTGCCGAGGAGCGCGTGCAGGACGGGGAGATATTGCATGACGGCATGACCAACGCGACGAATAAAAGAGGCCGGCAGGTTCGTAGCCCCGATTGTTTTGCGAAGGCCTCTCCACCAGTCGCATTCGAGCCTGCCCAGCATCTCAGCGGGCAAGAGGATATCTGTATATGCCCCCGACTGGCCAGCCAGAGCCGCCCACGCCTCTGCCAGACCGTCTCGCCGAACCTCGTCTGCCTCAGTCGCCCAGAAGCGCAAGTGATCAAAAACATCAGTGTCCCGCCGCGGTTCAGCGATGAAAAAACTCATCCGCTGGCACAGTCCGTTGGCCATGTTTCTGACGTCGACATCGGATATCCAAGTTGAACGGACTGTGAGTCCGAGCAGCGTAAAATGCGGATCCTCGACCTCAAGTTTGTGATCCTCGCCCTTCAGGCGGTTCGAAATGGTTGCACCGGAATAGGCGTCCAGCAGCCACGGTTTCATCCGGGCCTGGAGTTTGGACGTCTCAACCGCGCGCAGATATTGGCCCATCTCGTCCTGAAACCAAAACGAGCCGTTATTTTCGGACAGGTCGATCAACCATTGCGCGTCAGTGTCGACAGCGCGCCGACAGATTTGTCAGCGCCAAGAGCTTTCGCAGCGGTGACCAACTATATCGGAGCGTATTTTGACCCGGCAAAGCTGGCCAATCTCGTACAGAACACCGTTGGGCTGTCTCCCTCACAAGGTCCCATGCCGATTTTGTACCGCAGGACAAATGCTGGCAACGCAGACAGCTCGAACGCGGCATCATGGCTCGTTGCTTTCCCGCCCTAAACTGGTCAAAGTAGCAAAAGCCCTTGGGAACATCGTGCCGCATCTAATGCGTGCTGGCGCCGACCAAGGATCCGGTTCTTGTTGGTTCCAGAATTATTTGTCCTTTTGTGTCGATATTTTTCTTTTTCGCAGGGTAAGTGTCCTGCCGGAAGCAGCCTTTAGTCGACTGTTGAGCGATGGGAAGCTATGTGATAGTAATACTTCAATGTTCCGGCTTGATGGCGAAGGTCGAGACTTGAAATTCAAGCGCCACACCTTGGAACAGATTTCAGACATGGTCTGCGGAAATTTCGAAAGCGACACTTCCGTTTTCCGGTATCGCAGTAGCTCCCATCTGACCGAGTTCTTCGCAGACGCGGATACGGATTATGTTCATGACAGTTCCACGCGAAAATGGTGGGTGGCAGGTACGCTGGAGACAATTTTGGCCGAGCCAAGCTCTGATCCGCGCTCGCCACCGGACAGCTTCCTCCGCGTGATTGCAATGCTCATGGACCAAGGCGACGCCCAGAACGAAGGGGCCGAACGGCCAAAGGCGCTGGAAATGCTGAACGCTGCCCTCTCGCGAGAAAGCTTCGAAGCTTTCTACGGCGATGATCGTATCTGCTATCTGCGTATACCGCGACGCGCCTAACCCTCGCGGCGCAAGCCAATCCGCACCGCCCCCTGTCCGCCGAAGAACTACAACGCCGCGACCGGCTAGGGGTATTTTTAGGAACATGCAGTGAAGATGAGCTGATCGAGGATTTGCTCGTCCCTCTCTTCCGGCAGCTTGGCTTCCACCGGATCAGTGTTTCAGGGCACAAGGACATCCGCAAGAGATTGAAGAATTGTTCCAGCCAGCGCTGCTGGCGGCCAAGCTGAACGGGAAATCCTTTGATCCCAAGAAGGATCATGGTGACGACACCCATTACGGCAAGGTGGCTTTTGCGGAATCGGTCGTTCGGGCGAATGCCAATAACGTGGATTTTTCCGGCTTCGAAGAACTATTGGAGCGCATTGAGGCTGTTCTGAAGCACTATGCCATCCTCGCTACTCTTGACGCACCACCAGCACCTGCGGCCGTT
>JAUNTV010000138.1 GCA_030538515.1 Paracoccus sp. (in: a-proteobacteria) | reverse complement strand
GGCGGGCCTTGCCGATGAGCGGCTGAACCTGCTTGAAACGCTGGCCGAACGGATTGCGGCAGAGGTCCTGGCCCATCCCCGTGCCGCACAGATCCGGGTGCGCGTCGAAAAGCTCGACCGTGTGCCGGGCGCGCTTGGCGTGACGCTGACGCGCCGCAGGGGCCGCGTCGATCCCGGCACCGAGGCTTTGCGCCCGGTGCTGATCTATTGCGGCGCGGCCTTGCCCGCGAAGCCCGACGGGGCGGTGATCCTGACGCCTGCGGCCCCCGGCCTGCCCTTGCCGGGTGGCGGCAACGGGTGGCGGGTTGCGCTTCTGGCACTGGATCAGGCGGCTTGGGCGCTGGCGGGGGACCTTGGGCTGGATGTGGCCGACAGCCGGGCGGAACTGGACTGGGCGGTGAAAGCGGGCCAGCCCATCGTCTGGGCACCGGCACGGATGGTGGGTGATGTGGCCGGGCTGCTGGGGGCCGAGCCGGTGGCGCTTGCGCTTTGGCTGGCGGAACGGATGGGCGCGCAGCGGCTTGATCTGGCCCTGCCCGAAGGGGCCGGCCTGCCCGCATTGGACAGCACGATCCCGCTGAGCCGGATCACGCCATGAGCCCCTATTGGCGGCCCCTGCCGGAAGAGGACGGCGCCCTTCCGCTGGCTGGCGGCTGGCTGCGCTTTTCGCGGCTCGAACGTCTGGCGCGGAACGAGGCCCCGCGCATCCTGCCCGCCGATGCCGCGCCCGATGACGTGATCGCGCGGCTGACCGCGCCCCGGCCCGCGATCTGCGGGATATCGATGGCGGCCCCCTCGGTCATGGGGATCGTGAATGCGACGCCTGACAGTTTCTCGGACGGGGGCAGCTATGATGCCATCGCGCAGGCCCGGATGCTGGCCGGGCAGGGCGCGGATATTCTGGATATCGGTGGCGAATCGACCCGCCCCGGCGCGCAGGAGGTCGCAGAGCCCGATGAAATCGCCCGGATCCGCCCGGTGATCCGGGCGCTTGCGGGCGCGCTTCCGATCTCGGTCGATACGCGCAAGGCCGGTGTGGCGCGCGCGGCCATCGCGGCGGGGGCGGGGCTGATCAACGATGTCTCGGGCCTTGATTTCGACCCGGCACTGGCGGGGGTCGTGGCCGAAAGCGGCCTGCCGGTCTGCCTGATGCATGCGCAGGGCCTGCCCGAAACCATGCAGGATGATCCGCGCTACGGCCATGTGCTGCTGGATGTCTATGACGCGCTTGATGCCCGCATCACCCGGGCCGAGGCCGCAGGCATTCCCCGCGCGCGCATCCTCATCGATCCGGGGATTGGTTTTGGCAAGACCAGGGCGCATAATCTGGCGATCCTGCGCCGCATCGGCCTGTTTCACGGGCTTGGCTGCGCGATTCTGCTGGGGGTTTCGCGCAAGCGCTTCATCGGCGCGCTGACCGGTGCCGCCCCGGCGGATCGCGGGCCGGGCACGCTGGCGGTGACGCTTGCGGCGGTGGCGCAAGGGGTGCAGATGCACCGCATACATGACCTGGCCATGATCCGGCAGGGGCTGACATCATGGCAGGCAGCGACAGAAAGGACGAAATGATGGTGCGCAAGCTTTTCGGGACCGACGGGGTGCGCGGGCGCGCCAATACCGATCCCATGACCGCCGAGATGGCGATGCGCCTTGGTGCCGCCGCCGGGCGCTATTTCCGGCGCGACGGGCGCAACGGCCACCGGGTGGTGATCGGCAAGGATACGCGGCTGTCGTGCTATATGCTGGAATCGGCGCTGACCGCGGGGCTGACCAGCACGGGGATGAACGTGCTGCTGCTGGGGCCTGTCCCGACGCCTGCGGTGGGGTTTCTGACCCGCTCGATGCGGGCGGATCTGGGGATCATGATCTCGGCCAGCCATAACCCGGCGCATGATAACGGCATCAAGTTCTTCGGCCCCGACGGCTTCAAGCTTTCTGACGAGGCCGAGACCGAGATCGAACAGATCGTCGCCGGCCCGATCCGCCCGTCCGAGCCTGAAAACATGGGGCGGCGCAGTCTGATCGAGGACGGGCGCGGGCGCTATGTCGAATATGCCAAGACCACCTTCCCTGCCGGGCAGCGGCTGGACGGGATGAAGATCGTGGTCGATTGCGCCCATGGCGCGGGGTATCGCGCCGCGCCCGATGTGCTTTACGAACTGGGCGCGGATGTGGTGCCCCTTGGCGTCGCGCCCAACGGGCGCAATATCAACGACGGCGTAGGCTCGACCCATCCCGAACGGGCCGCACAGGCGGTCCTCGATCATCAGGCCGATCTGGGTATCTGTCTTGACGGCGACGCCGACCGCGTGATCCTGATCGACGAAAAGGGCCGCGTGGCCGATGGCGATCAGCTGATGGCGCTGATGGCCGCGCGCTGGGCCGAACAGGGCAGGCTGCGCAATGACGCGCTTGTGGCGACGGTCATGTCCAATCTGGGGCTGGAACATTTTCTGGGCGCGCGCGGCCTCAGGCTGGAACGCACCAGGGTCGGCGACCGCTATGTGGTCGAACGCATGCGCGAGGGCGGCTTCAACCTGGGTGGCGAACAATCCGGCCATATCGTGATGACCGATTACGCCACCACCGGCGACGGGCTGATCGCGGGGCTGCAATTCCTGGCCGCCATGGCCGAGACCGGATCAAGCGCATCCGAACTGGTCCATCAATTCGATCCGGTCCCGCAGATGCTGAAGAACGTGCGCTACGCCGCCGGTGCCGATCCGCTTGGCGCGGACCCCGTGAGACAGGCGATCGCGGCGGGCGAGGCGCGGCTGAACGGCTCGGGCCGGGTTCTGATCCGAAAATCGGGAACCGAGCCGCTGATCCGCGTCATGGTCGAGGCCGAGGACGAGGCCATGCTGCGCGAGGTCGTCGACAGCATCGTCGCCGCGGTCGAAAACGCCGCCTGAACCGGTCATGCCCAACCGGCAGCGCCCGGGTTGCGGAACCGCCGGATATGGATATTTGAAGACAGAAGAAGCGCATTTCTTCTGTCCATAAATATCCATCGGCAGGGCATCAGGGTGCCGGGGCCTGCCGGGTGGGGTCAGGTCACGGGCGCTGACAGCGGATCGTAATCGTAAAGCCAGTCGAAGCGCTGTGTCAGCGCGCCCGGTGCCAACCGCGACAGCGCTGACAGCCCGGCATGAGCGATCAGCCGGGCCGGGCCTTTCAGGTGGTAATTGCGCGCATTGGCATTGGCGGCGGCGATGACGCGGGTGATGCGGGGCAGGCGCAGCGCCTGAAAGCGTGCGAGTGCCGCCGCCTGATCGGGGATCGTGTCAAGACAGGCCGCCAGCACCCAGGCATCTTCGATGGCCATGACCGCGCCCTGTGCCATGAAGGGCAGCGTCGGATGGGCGGCATCGCCCAGAATGACGCGCTGCCCGTCATGCCAGCGCGCCGCGATCTCGTGGCGGAAAAGCCCCCAGATCCCGCAATCCGTGACCTGGTGCAGCCAGTCCGGGACCGGCCCGCCAAAGCCTGCGAAAGCCGCGCGAAGATGGGCGGGATCGTCCTGATGGGACCAGCCCTCGGCCGTCCAGTCGGGGCGTTCCAGCACGGCCACGATATTGCGCAGCCCGCCACCAAGCGGGTAGCTGACCAGATGCCGCCCCGGTCCCATGAAGACGCGGGCGAACGGATCGGGGGCGTCATCGGGGATCAGCGCGCGCCAGGCGGTCTGGCCGGTAAAGAACGGGGTCTCGGGACCGTTCAGCCGCTTGCGCAGCCCGCTGTGCAGCCCGTCCGCGCCGATGGTCAGGGCGGCATCGGGCAGGATGTCGCGGGCCTCATGGCCAAGGGTGATGCGGGCCCCGGCATCAAGGGCCGCGCTGGCCAGCACCTCGATCAGCCGGGCGCGATGGATCATGCGGAAAGCCGTGCCGGGGTGCCGGCTGGCCAGCGGCAGCGCCGCCACCTGCCGGCCCGCGCGGTTGTGAAGCATCACCCCTTCTGCGCGGGCCGAGACCCGATCCATTGCCGCCCCCAGCCCCAGGGCGTCAAGCACGCGCCCGGCATTGGGCGATATCTGAAGCCCCGCGCCGATTTCGGTCAGGGCGGGGGCGCGTTCCAGCACGCGGACATGGGCACCGCGCCGCGCCAACGCAATCGCCGCGGTCAGCCCGGCGATCCCGCCGCCGACAATGGCGACGTCACGACCGGAAAGCGCATTCATGATGCGGGCCTTGCCGCATGGCGGGCCGGGGTGATCGGCGCGCGCTGCCGTCCGGGCAGGACGGTCAGGGGGGCTTGTGCGGGCGTGGTGTCGGTCATGGCTCTTTTGCGGATGGCGGGCCATTATTGCGGCTTGCGGCAAGGCGATCATGCTCCCGATCGGCGTGCCCGACCCGAGGTCTGCGCATGATCCGGCTTCGTCCGGGCCGCCGCTGTCGGGGCGCGCGACGGGCCCGCCGTTTGCCGGGGCCTAGTCGTCGCGGTGGACGCGCTCGCGGCGTTCGTGCTTTTCCTGCGCGGCGAGGGTCATCGTGGCGATGGGGCGGGCGTCCAGCCGGCGCAGGCTGATCGGCTCTCCGCTGACCTCGCAATAGCCGTATTCGCCATTGCCGATCCGGCGCAGGGCGGCGTCGATCTTGCCGACCAGTTTACGCTGCCGGTCGCGGGTGCGCAGTTCCAGCGCGCGGTCGGTTTCTTCCGAGGCGCGGTCAGCCAGATCGGGCACATTGCGCGCGCTGTCCTGCAAACCTTCCAGGGTCTCGGCCGACTGCTCCAGCAATTCGGCTTTCCAGACCTCGAGCTTGCGGCGGAAATATTCCAGTTGGCGGTCGTTCATGAATGGCTCATCTTCGGCCGGGCGGTAATCGTCGGGCAGGAATAGCTGCGGTTTCATACGTCCTCCGAGAAGGTCGGGGGCCTGTTTCCCCGGCCGGTGCGCCCCCTTTAAGGGAAGCGTCCGGGCTTGTCACTAGGCCATGGTGCCAATTCCGGGGTGCGGGGTTCTTGCCGGGCAGGGCCAGTCCCGCTAGGGTCGCGGCGCAGGCTGCAAGGAAGTGGATATGCGTTTCTCATCGACCGCGGATTATGTCGCGCCGCCGGAATTGAGCATGGCCGTCAATGCCGCGATCACGCTGGAGCGCCCGCTTCTGGTCAAGGGCGAGCCGGGCACCGGCAAGACCGAGCTGGCGCGTCAGGTGGCGGCAAGCCTGGGCCTGCCGATCATCGAATGGAACGTGAAATCGACCACCCGCGCGCAGCAGGGCCTTTACGAATATGATGCGGTCAGCCGGCTGCGCGACAGTCAGCTTGGCGATGCCCGCGTCAATGACGTGGCCAATTACATCCGGCGCGGCAAGCTGTGGCAGGCTTTCACCGCCCCCGGCAAGGTCGTTTTGCTGATCGATGAGATCGACAAGGCCGATATCGAGTTTCCCAACGATCTGCTTCAGGAACTCGACCGGATGGAGTTCCACGTCTACGAGACCGGCGAGACGGTGGCCGCGCGCCACCGGCCCATCGTCATCATCACCTCGAACAATGAAAAAGAGCTTCCCGACGCCTTTCTGCGCCGCTGCTTTTTCCATTACATCCGTTTCCCCGAGCCTGAGGACCTGGCCCGGATCGTGGCCGTTCATTACCCCGGCCTGAAGCCGCGGCTGCTGTCGCAGGCCCTGCATCAGTTCTTCGAGATCCGCGCCGTGCCGGGGCTGAAGAAGAAGCCATCGACATCCGAGCTGCTGGACTGGCTGAAGCTGATTCTGGCCGAGGATCTTGCGCCCGAGGATCTGGCCACCGCGCCGGGCGAGATGCTGCCCAAGCTGCATGGTGCGCTTCTGAAGAACGAACAGGATGTCAGCCTGTTCGAAAAGCTGGCCTTCATGGCCCGACGGCAGGGGCGCTAGGGCCGATATCAAACCATAGGGGTATCATGAAAACCATTCTTCTGCTGAACGGGCCGAACCTGAACCTTCTGGGTCAGCGCCAGCCCGCGCTTTACGGTCATGACACGCTGGCCGATGTCGAGGGTATTGCGCGCGCGGCCTGTGCCGAAGGGTTTTCGATCACCGCG
This sequence comes from Paracoccus sp. (in: a-proteobacteria), assembly GCA_030538515.1. GTDB lineage: Bacteria > Pseudomonadota > Alphaproteobacteria > Rhodobacterales > Rhodobacteraceae > Paracoccus. The sequence continues at coordinate 1,162 of JAUNTV010000138.1, read as the reverse complement.
CAGCAATCCAACTGGGAAGGTCAGTTGATCGACTGGATCCATGAGGCGCGCGGCAATGCCGTGGGCATCGTCATCAATCCGGGCGGGCTTTCGCATACATCGGTGGCGCTTCTGGATGCGCTGAATGCCTTTGACGGTCCGGTGATCGAGGTCCATATCAGCCAGATCCACAAGCGCGAGCCTTTCCGGCATCATTCCTTCGTCAGCAGCCGCGCCGATGCGGTGATTGCGGGCCTGGGGATCGACGGCTACGCGGCGGCAGTGGGGCGCATCTGCAAGCTGCTTGGCTAGGCGCGCGGGCGGGCAGGCAGGCGATGCGAGGCTGGCCTTTCCTTGCCGCGCTTTGCGCGATTGTCTGCCGGAATCACGTATTTTTGCAAGGAAGAAGCGGGTCGCCGTGGCGGGCGGGGATCGCATATCGGGCCGTGGCGGGGCGCGTCAGGGGCCGATCTGCCGGCGCGTGCGTTCGATGGATTGGCTGACCTGCGGCCAGATGGTCGCATTCATGCGGGCCTTGTGGGCCTCTAATGCGGCAAGATCGGTATAGAGTTCCTCGACCTGCCAGATCAGCGGGTCCTGTGTCTGGGTGGCGGTGAACAGCAGGCAGCCCGGTTCGGCCCGGCTCAGCGCCACATGCTCGGGCAGGTGGTCCAGCAGGATTTGCAACTGGTTCAGATCGGTGCAGGTCAGCCGGATCGAGATCGCCACCTGACCGGGTTCCGGGGCGATCCGGGAAAACTGCCCGGCCGGGCCGTGATCCTGTCCGCAGGTGCAGCTCATCCGGCCATCCCCTTCCCCTGTCCGGGCGCGCGTGGCCGCGTCATTCCCATTCGATCGTGCCGGGCGGTTTCGATGTGATGTCATAGGTGACGCGGTTGATCCCCTTGACCTCGTTGATGATCCGCGTGGCGGTTTCGCCCAGGAATTCATGGCTGAACGGGTAGTAATCCGCCGTCATCCCGTCGACCGAGGTGACCGCGCGCAGCGCGCAGGCGTAATCATAGGTGCGCCCGTCGCCCATCACGCCCACGGTCCTGACCGGCAGGATGGCCACGAAAGCCTGCCAGATCTCGTCGTAAAGGCCGTGGCGGCGGATCTGGTCGATGAAGACCGCATCGGCGCGGCGCAGGATCTCCAGCTTTTCGCGGGTGATCTCGCCGGG
>JAUNTV010000137.1 GCA_030538515.1 Paracoccus sp. (in: a-proteobacteria) | reverse complement strand
CGGATGATGTGGAATCCGATGACGAGGGCCACTGGATCTATTGCGCCGATGCCGATCTGAACGATGTCTCGACCGCGCTGGAGACCGCGCTTGGCGAATCCGAGACCGCCAAGCTGATCTGGAAGCCGCAGGCCCCGACCGAGATCACCGATCTTGAGACCGCGCAGAAGCTGATGCGCCTGATCGAATCGCTGGAAGATGACGATGACGTGCAGACCGTGACCGGCAATTTCGATCTGTCGGACGAGGTGGCGGCCCAGCTTTAGGGCGGGGTCAGCCCGGCGCGCGCGGCCGCCCGGATCGCGCGCGTCAGGGGCGCCAGATGGCCCGCCACGACGCGCGCCACCTGCCAGTAAAGCGCCACGTCAAGGGCCGCGTCGGGCACCAGCGGTGCCAGACGGCCCGCGCGGATATCGGCGGCAACCAGCAGTTCGGGGTTCATGCCCCAGCCCATGCCAAGGCGCGCGGCCTCGGCGAAACCCTGCGCCGAGGGGATCAGATGCGTGGGCAGCGCGATTTTCCGGCCCAGATGGCGTTCTGCCCAAAGGGTTTGCAGGCGGTCCTTGGCGTTGAAGGTGATGGCCGGCGCGGCGCGCAGCGCCTGCGCGGTGACGCCTTGCGCGAAATGGCGCGCGATGAAGCCGGGGCTGGCACAGGCCAGATAGCGCATGGCCCCAAGCGCGTGGCTGTCGCAGCCCGCGACCGGCCCGCGCGTCGCGGTGATCGCGGCACTCACCAGCCCAGCGCGCAGCCAGCTTTCGGCATGATCCTGATCATCCACCACCAGATCGACCAGACCGGGTGCTTCGGGCAGCGCAGCAATGGCGAAACTGGCCAGACTGTCCGCCGTGACCGCGATGCGGATGACGGGCATGGCATCCGCCCCAGCCATCTGCCCGCCCAGCCCGCTTTCCAGAAGCCGCACCTGATCGAGATGCGCGATCAGCCGCAGCCCGGCCTCGGTCGGCAGAACGGGCGGGCCACGATCCAGCAGAACCTGCCCGGATCTGGCCTCCAGCCCCTTGATGCGTTGCGATATCGCCGATTGCGTCACGCCAAGCGCATGGGCTGCGGCCTCGAAGGAACCGCGCCGGGCGATCTCGGCCAATGCGGCAAGGGCGGGATAGTCAAGCATTAGCCAACCTGATCCTAAGGAAGATTATTTAATTTTACTTATGGCACGGCGCGCGGCAAGACCCCGACAACAACGCAAGGGGTGGATATGCACGCTTATTTCGCCGGGCTCGGCACCGGATTGTCGCTGATCGTCGCCATCGGGGCGCAGAATGCTTTCGTGCTGCGCCAGGGGCTGGCGCGCAGCCATGTGTTCGCGGTGGTGCTGTTTTGCGCCGTCTCGGATGCGGTGCTGGTCACTGTGGGGGTGTTTGCCGCAGGCACGCTTGGGCGCGTGGCACCCTGGTTCAACGATGCGATGCGTTGGGGCGGGGCGGCGTTTCTGATCTGGTATGGCGCGCGCGCGGCGCTTTCGGCATGGCGGGGCGGCGAGGGGCTGCGCGCCTCGGGGCGGGTGCAGGCCTTCCTGCCGACACTGGCGACGGCGGCGGCGCTGACATGGGCAAACCCGCATGTCTATCTGGATACGGTCGTGCTTCTGGGCGCGGTCTCGGCCGATTTCGCCGACAAGCACAGCTTCGCGGCGGGCGCGATCACCGGATCATTCCTGTTCTTCTTCGCGCTTGGCTACGGCGCGCGGCTGCTGGCCCCGGTTTTCGCGCGTCCCAATGCCTGGCGGGTGCTTGATCTGGTCATCGCGCTGATAATGTGGTCAATAGCGGCGTCACTGATCCGGGGGTAGGGCGTGAAGAAGGCGGGACGCAGCGATCTGGCCGGGATCGGCTGGATGGTGCTGACGGGGCTGCTTTTCGTGGGCTTCAACGCCGCCGTGAAGCTGTTCGGCGCGGGCATTCCCGCCGCGCAATCGGCCTTTATCCGCTTCGCCTTCGGTGTGGTTTTCGTGGCGCCCGCGCTGATCGGCATCGCGCGCGAGGGGCTGCCGGGGGGGCTTTGGCCGATGTTCGGGCTGCGCGCGGTCCTGCATGTCATCGGCGTGATCCTGTGGTTTTACGCCATGACCCGCATCCCCATCGCCGAGGTCACTGCGATCAATTTCCTCAATCCCATCGTGGCGACACTGGGGGCGGCGCTGCTGTTGCGCGAACCGCTGTCATGGCGGCGCGGGCTGGCGATCATGGTGGCGCTGGCGGGGGCGCTGATCGTGCTGCGTCCGGGGCTGCGCGGGCTTGGCGCGGGGCATCTGGCGCAGGTCGCGTCATCGGTGCTGATCGGGCTTTCCTATCTGGTCGCGCGGCGGCTGGCGCAGGCGGTGCCGGCGCGGGTGGTGGTGGCGATGATGACGCTGACGGTGGCCATGGGCCTGGCACCCCTTGCCGCAATGGTCTGGCAACCGCTGGAGGCGGCGCAATGGGCCGGGCTGGCACTGGTGGCGGCCCTGGCGACGGCGGGCCATTACACCATGACACGGGCCTTCGCCGTGGCCCCGATGGCGGTGACACAGCCCGTCACCTTCCTGCAACTGATCTGGGCCAGCCTTCTGGGCGTGGCGGTCTTTCACGAGGCCCTTGACCCGATGGTGATCCTTGGCGGCGCGCTGATGATCGGCGCGATCAGCTATATCACATGGCGAGAGGCGCGCATGAGCCGCCCCCTTAGGCCGAAAGCCGGCGCAGGACCTCATCGCGGGTGACGATGCCGCCGCCGGTGACGGCGCGCGCCTCGGCCCCGCAAAGCGCGCCAAGCACCTGACGCAGCGGCAGATCGCGCGGCAGGGGCTGGCCCCCGGCCTGGCCGGGTGCTGCAAGATCGGATGCGGTCAGCACGTCAAGCGGGTTCAGATGCGCCACGAAATCAGCGACATAGCTGTTTGCAGGCCGCAAAAGGATCTCTCGCGCGGTGCCGGTCTGGACGATGCGCCCGCCATCCATCAGCGCGATGCGGTCGCCAAGCCTGAAGGCCTCGTCCAGATCATGGCTGACAAACAGGATGGTGCGGCGCGACCGGTCCTGATGGGCCAGAAGCTCATCTTGCAGACGCCCGCGGATCAGCGGATCAAGGGCGCTGAAGGGTTCATCCATCAGCAGGATCGGCGCGCCGGTGACGAAGGCGCGCGCAAGGCCCACGCGCTGCTGCATGCCGCCTGACAATTCGCCCACCGGGCGGTCGGCCCATTCTTCCAGCCCGACCGTGCCGATCTGGCGGGCCACGCGTGCCCTGCGGGCCGGGGCGGGCACGCCCGCCAGCTCCAGCCCCAGCCCGATGTTTTCGGCCACGCTGCGCCATGGCAGCAGGCCGAATTGCTGAAACACCATCGAGACATGCCCCAGCCGAAGCGCGCGCAATTCCTCGCGCCCGGCATCGGGAACCGAGACCATGCGATCGCCCATGCGCACCCGCACATCGCCGCCCTGCACCGGGTTCAGCCCGTTCACCGAACGCAGAAGCGTGGACTTGCCCGAGCCGGACAGCCCCATGAGCACCACGATCTCGCCCGTCGCCACCGTCAGCGAGGCATCATGCACCCCCAGGACATTGCCGGTCCGTTCCTTGATTTCGGTGCGGCCCGCGCCCTCATCGGCCATTTCCAGCGCGCGCAGCGGGCGCTTTCCGAAGATGATCGAGCAGCGGTCGAACTCTATTGCATTCACGATTTCTTCCCTCTGACACGAAGCACATGGTCCAGCATGACCGCCACCACGACGATCACCAGACCCGATTCAAACCCCAGCCCCAGATTGACGCTGTTGAGCGCGCGCACCACCGGCACGCCCAGACCATCCGCGCCGGCAAACGCCGCGATCACCACCATGGACAGCGACAGCATGATCGTCTGGTTCATCCCGGCCATGATCTGGGGCAGGGCGCTTGGCAGTTCCACCTTCCACAGCAATTGACGCGGCGTGGCGCCGAAAGCGGTCGCGGCCTCGCGCAGCGGCTGCGGGGTCGAGACGATGCCAAGCCGCGTCAGACGGATCGGTGCGGGCAGCACGAAAATCACCGTGGCGATCAGGCCGGGCACCATGCCGATGCCGAAAAACACGATGGCCGGGATCAGGTAGACGAAGGTGGGCAGCGTCTGCATCAGATCGAGAAGCGGGCGCAGCCAGTCGTGAAGCCTTGGGCGATGCGCCAGCGCGATACCGGCGGGCACGCCGATCACCATGCAGACCAGGCAGGATGACAGCACCAGCGTCAGCGATTGCATGGTCTCGGTCCAGTAACCCTGATTGAGAATGAACAGAAACCCCGCCAGAACGCCAAGCGTGGTCGGCCAATGGCGTTGCAGAAGATGCGCGATCACGACGAAAGCGGCGATCATCACAAGCGGCGGCGGCATTTGCAAAAGCCACAGAATCCCCGCGATCATTTCGGCCATGGCCCATGCCAGCGTGTCGAAAAACGCGGTGCCATGGGCCATGAGCCAGTCGAAGGCGCGCTGTGCCTCGCGCCCGACCGGGATTTTCGTGCCCGTCACAAGCTGGGTCAGGCGTTCCAAGGCGGGATCAGCCCTCTAGCGCGGCGGTCAGCACCTCGACCGCATCGCGCCCGTCCTGCGCGCTTACCCCGTCAAGCCAGATCAGCGCGGTATCGGGGTTATCCTTCAGCCAGTCGCGCGCCGCATCCCGGGGCTGCGCCCGGTCATTCAGGATGGCGCCCATGATCTGGTTTTCCATATCAAGGGTAAAGGTCAGGTTTTGCAGGAATTTTCCGACATTGGGGCATTCGGTGACATAGCCCGCGCGCGTGGTCGTCTGCACCACCGCCCCGCCCAGATCGGGGCCGAAGATATCATCCCCGCCGCTGAGATAGGTCAGGTCGAAGGCATTGTTCATCGGATGTGGCTCCCAGCCGAGGAACACGATCGGCTTGCCGGCGCGGGTTTCGCGCGCGACCTGCCCCAGCATGCCCTGTTCCGAGGATTCGACGATCTGGAAGGTGCCAAGCCCGAATTTATCCTCGGCGACCATTTCGATCAGCAGGCGGTTGCCGTCATTTCCCGGCTCGATCCCGTAGATCTTGCGGCCCAGGGCCTGTTCATGCGCCGCGAGCGATGCGAAATCACTGATGCCCAGATCGGCACCGACCCTGTTCGTGGCCAGCGTATATTTCGCGCCCGTCAGGTTGGTGTGGATGATCTCGACGGTGCCCGCGTCGCGGTAGGGCGCGATATCGGCTTCCATCGAGGGCATCCAGAGGCCCAGAAACACGTCCAGATCATTGGTCGACATGGCGGTGAACGTGACCGGCAGGGCCAGCATCCTGGTCTCGGTCTGATAGCCGAGCGCGTCAAGAATGGTGGTCGCGACAGCGGTGGTCGCGGTGATGTCGGTCCAGCCCACATCCGAGAAGGTGACCTGTTTGCAACTGGCGGCCTCCTGGGCGGTGGCGGGCAGGGCGAAGGCTGCGCCGATCAACAGGGCGGCAATACGGGACATGGTTTCTCCTCGAATTTTATTGATTGACGGATCAATCAATGCGGGTTATCTGTGCGCAAAACCGACCGCGAGGTGCGCGGATGCGTAAGCGTGCCCGTCAAGATAGCAGAAAGACAGAATTGATCAACGCGGCAATCCAGACGATTGCGCGATCAGGCACGCTTGACGTGACCGTGGCCGATATCGCGCGTGAGGCTGGCATGTCACCCGCGCTGGCGCATCACTATTTCGGCTCGAAAGATCAGATATTCCTGTCCACCATGCGCGAAATCCTGCGCCGCTACGGGGTGACGGTGCGCGCGGCGCTGGCTGCGGCGGATGGTCCGCGCGCCCGGCTGCTGGCGCTTCTGGATGCCAGCCTGGGGCCAGAGCATTTCAATGTCGATACCATCGCCGCCTGGCTGAACTTCTATGTGCTGGCACAGCAGGGCGGGGATGCCGCGCGGCTTTTGCGGGTCTATCACCGGCGCTTGCGGACCTGCCTGATCATGGATCTGCGCCCGCTGATCGGTGCGCGCGCCCCCACCGCAGCCGAAACCCTTGGTGCGCTGATCGATGGTGTCTATCTGCGCCGCGCACTGGAACGCGACCCGGCGGGCGATGTGCTGGACCTGCCGCGCCTTTATCTGCAATCATTACTTGACGGGCAGGGGACAGCGCATCTGCCCATGGCGAAGAAAGGACAATTTCCATGAAGGCTTCGAAACGTATTCTCATGATAGGGGCGGTGGTGATCGTCCTGCTGCTTTCTGGCGCGATTTACCTGCAATGGGTTTTCAACACGACCGAAGCCAGCGGCACTGCCGAGGCGTCGCGCAGGCTTTGGTCGGTGGTGGGCGCGGGCCTGCCGATGCTGCTGGTGCTGTTCGGCGGGTTTTACGCCGCCGCGCGCCGCAATGAACGCAAGACCGGCGCGTAAGCCCGCGCCGGTCCTGTTCATGACCCAGGCTGATCAGCGCGGGATTTCCGCGGTGATCCCCTCGACATAGAAATTCATCTGCGAGAGCTCCTCATCCGTGGCGACCTGACCTTCGGCCAGCCAGTCGGTGCCATCGGCCTTCTTCAGCGGCCCGGTGAAGGGGTGATAGTCGCCCGATGCGATGGCATCCTTCAGGGCAAGGGCTTCCTCGCGGACCTCGGTGGGCACGACATCGGTGATCTCACCGATCTCGACCTCGCCATCGGCGATGCCCGCCCATGTCGCCGTTGATTCCCAGGTCCCGTCCAGCACCGCATTGACGCGCTGGATATAATAGGGTGCCCAGTTGTCGATGATCGACGAGACGCGCGGGCTTGGCTTGAAGGCCGCCATATCGGATGCCTGACCAAAGCCGATGGCACCCGCTTCCTGTGCCTTGGCAAGCGGCGCGGTCGAATCGGTGTGCTGAAGGATCACGTCCACGCCTTCGGCAATCAGGGCGGCGGCGGCGTCGGCTTCCTTGGCGGGATCGAACCAGCTATAGACCCAGACGATGCGCATTTCGACATCGGGGTTCACCTTTTTGGCGTGAATATAGCTGGCGTTGATGCCCTGGATCACCTCGGGGATGGGGAAGGAACCGATATAGCCGATCTTGTTCGATTCCGTCATCCGCCCGGCAATCGTGCCGATCACGGCGCGGCCTTCATAGAACCGCGCATCATAGGTCGAGACGTTCTCGGCGCGCTGATAGCCGGTGGCATGTTCGAATTTCACATCGGGGAATTTCTCGGCGACATTGATGGTCGCTTCCATGAAGCCGAAGCTGGT
>JAUNTV010000136.1 GCA_030538515.1 Paracoccus sp. (in: a-proteobacteria) | reverse complement strand
TGCGTTGCCGCGTCACACAACCCTGAGCTTTGAATCCATATATTTCGAGTTCAAAATAGAATCGCTTCCATGCTAGGAAGATGGCACCAACGGATGATTCGGCGTGGGAGAGGCGATTTTGAAGATCACGGTGATCGGTGGCGGCCCCGGTGGCCTTTATACGGCGCTTCTGACCAAGAAGGCCCGGCCTGATTGGGAAATCGAACTCTTCGAGCGCAACCAGCCCGACGACACATTCGGCTTCGGCGTAGTCTTTTCCGATGAGACGCTGGATGAATTCCTTAGCCGCGACAAGCCGGTTTTCGACCGTATCCGCGACAGATTCGCCTATTGGGACGATGTGGCGGTGCATTTCAGGGGGCAGGAAATGCGCTGCAAGGGCAACGGGTTCTGCGGCACCTCGCGCCAGACCCTGCTGACGATCCTGCAAGACCGCTGCGCCGAACTGGGCGTCAGGATGACATTCGGTGCCGATATCAAGCCTGAAGAGATCAAGACCCGCTTCGCCGATTCCGATGTGATCGTGGCCAGTGACGGCATCAACTCGGCCATCCGCAATCACTTCGGCGAGGGGTTCCAGCCAAGCACGGTCTGGAAATCCAACCGCTTCTGCTGGATGGGCTCCAGCCGGCCGATGGGTGAATTCAACTATTTCTTCCGCGAGACCGAACACGGCCCCATCGTCGCCCATTGCTACCAGTACCAGTCCGACCGCTCGACCTGGGTGTTCGAGATGGATGAAGATACGTGGCAGGGCCACGGGTTCGAAGAATTCGACGAGGAAGGGTCAAAAGCCAGGCTGGAGACCATCTTCGCGCAGGAATTGCAGGGCCATCCGCTGCTTCTCAACCGCTCGAACTGGCGCAATTTCCCGCGGATTTTCTGCGAGAACTGGTTCGTGGACAATATCGTGATCCTTGGCGATGCGAAGGCAAGCGCGCATTTCTCGATCGGGTCGGGCACGAAACTGGCGATGGAATGCGCCATCGCGCTGTCGGATGCGCTGCTGGAACATGCCGAAACCGATGTGCAGGCGGCCTTTCGCGCCTATGACGATGCGCGCCGCACGCCGTGCCAGATCATCCAGCATAATGCCGATGTCTCGCTGGCATGGTTCGAACATATGGCGCGTTCCTGGGATATGGAGCCTTACCAGTTCGCCATGGTCGTCATGTGCCGTGCCAAGTCGATCACCTATGACAATCTGATCCTGCGCGACCCCGAATTCGTGCGCAAGGCCGATGACGAATGGTATGCCCGCCACCTGCGCGAAACCGGCGAAGACCTGCGAAAGACCCGGCCCACGCCGATGTTCGCCCGCTTCCGGCTGCGCGGGATGGAACTCATGAATCGCGTCGTCATGTCGCCCATGGCGCAATACAGCGCCGACCGCGACGGCAACCCGACCGACTGGCACAAGGTGCATTATTGCGGGCATGCGACGGGCGGGATGGGGCTGATCTTCACGGAAATGACCTGCCCCTCGGCGGATGCGCGCATCACGCTGGGTTGTCCGGGCATGTGGACGGATGAACATGAAACCCGTTGGGCCGATATCGTCAGCTTCATCCATGCCAACACCGGTGCCAGGGTGGCGATGCAGCTTGGCCATGCGGGGCGCAAGGGCTCGACGCAACCGGGCTGGGAAAAGGCGGATCATCCGATTGCGGAAGCGGGCGATAACTGGCCCCTGGTCTCGGCCTCGCCCATCCCGTGGTTCGAAGGCATCAGCCAGACCCCGGCGGAACTCGACCGCGCGGGCATGGACCGCATCAGGGATGATTTCGTGCAAGCCACCAAACGCGCCGCGCGCGCGGGCTTCGACATGCTGGAACTGCATGCGGCGCATGGCTATCTGCTGGCGTCCTTCCTGTCGCCGCTGACCAATCTGCGCCGTGACGATTACGGCGGCAGCGTTGAAAACCGCCTGCGCTTCCCGCTGGAGGTGTTCACCGCCATGCGCGCCGCCTGGCCGAAGGACCGGCCCATGTCGGTGCGCGTCTCGGGCAGCGACTGGAAGGAAGGGGGCTTGAGCGAACCCGATCTTTTCGCCATCGCGCGGGCCTTCCACGACGCGGGCTGCGACCTGATCGACGTCTCGGCGGGGCAGACCGTGCCCGATCAGAAGCCGCTTTACGGGCGCATGTTCCAGACCGCCTTCGCGGAAGCCGTGCGCAACGTGCCGCGCATCGCCACGATGACCGTGGGCGCGATCACCGAAGCCGCGCAGATCAACACCATCCTGCACACGCGCCGCGCCGATCTGGTGGCGCTTGGCCGCCCGCATCTGTGGAACCCTTTCTTCACCCATCAGGCCGCCGCATGGTATGGTGCGATCAACAAGCGCGCATGGGCGCCGCAATATGCCTCGGGCGCGATGCAGGCCTTCCGCGAGGCCGAGCGCGGGCGCGAGAAGCTTCTGGAATTGCAGCGCAAGGCCGCGCCGGGCCGGCATATGCGGGGCTGAGGACATATGAAAAAGGACCAAGCCATGAAAGACAAGAACAGCCTCGTCTGGGATGACCCCTTCCTGCTGGATCAGCAACTGACCGAGGACGAGCGCATGATCCGCGACAGCGCGCAGGCTTACGCGCAGGCACGCCTTGCCCCCCGCGTGCGCGAGGCCTTCCGCACCGAACATACCGATCCCGCGATCTTCGCCGAGATGGGCGATCAGGGCCTGCTTGGCGTCACCTTGCCTGAAGAATATGGCGGGATCGGCGCGGGCTATGTGTCCTACGGGCTGGTCGCGCGCGAGGTCGAGCGTGTCGACAGCGGCTATCGCAGCATGATGTCGGTGCAATCCTCGCTGGTGATCTACCCGATCCATGCCTACGGGTCCGAGGAACAGCGCCGCAAATATTTGCCCAGGCTGGCTTGCGGCGAATGGATCGGCTGCTTCGGGCTGACCGAACCCGATGCCGGTTCCGATCCGGGCGGCATGCGGACGACCGCGCGCAAGACCGATGGCGGCTATGTGCTGAACGGCACCAAGATGTGGATCTCCAACGCGCCGATTGCCGATGTTTTCGTGGTCTGGGCCAAGTCCGAGGCCCATGGCGGCAAGATCCGGGGCTTCGTGCTGGAAAAGGGCATGAAGGGCCTGAGCGCGCCGAAAATCGAGGGCAAGCTGAGCCTGCGCGCCTCGATCACGGGTGAAATCGTGATGGAGAATGTCGAGATCCCCGAAAGCGCCATCTTCCCTGAAATCGAAGGGCTGGCGGGGCCGTTCGGCTGCCTGAACCGGGCGCGCTACGGGATCGCATGGGGCGCGATGGGGGCGGCGGAAGCCTGCTGGCATGCCGCGCGTCAATACGGGCTTGATCGCAGGCAGTTCGGCAAACCGCTGGCGCAGACCCAGCTTTACCAGAAGAAGCTGGCCGACATGATGACCGAGATCACGCTTGGCCTGCAAGGCGCGCTGCGCGTGGGTCGCCTGTTCGAAGAAGGCCGGATGGCGCCCGAGATGATTTCCATCGTCAAGCGCAACAATTGCGGCAAGGCTTTGGATATCGCGCGCATGGCCCGCGACATGCATGGCGGCAACGGCATTTCCGACGAATTCCCGGTCTTCCGTCATATGTGCAATCTGGAAACCGTCAACACCTATGAGGGCACGCATGATGTGCACGCCCTGATCCTTGGCCGGGCGCAGACCGGCTTGCAGGCGTTCTTCTGAAGGGGCGGGCGGGGATGATCGCGGGCAGTCAGGTTCTGATCACCGGGGGCGGCACCGGCGTGGGTGCCGATCTGGCACGCGCCTTCACCGCGGCGGGTGCGCGCGTCGTGCTGGCCGGGCGGCGGGCCGAGCCGCTGGAAACCGTGGCCCACGGGCTGGACGGCGCGCGCGCCATCCCCGCCGATATCACCGATGAAGGCAGCCTGCGCGCACTGTTCGCCGCTGCCGGGCCGTGCCGGATCGTCATCGCCAATGCCGGGGCCGCCGACAGCGCGCCCTTTCACCGCACGACGCTGGAACAGTGGAACGCCATGCTGGCCGTCAACCTGACCGGCACCTTCCTGACGCTGCGCGAAGGGCTGGCGCAGATAAGCGGGCCGGGGCGGCTGATCGCGGTTGCCTCGACCGCGGGGCTGCGGGGTTATCGCTATGTGGCACCCTATGCGGCGGCCAAGCATGGGGTGGTCGGGCTGATCCGGTCCCTTGCGCTGGAGGTGGCGAAGCGTCCGATTACGGCAAATGCGCTGTGTCCCGGCTTTCTGGATACCGAAATGACCACGCGCACGCTTGACAATATCACCGCCAGGACCGGCCAGTCGCGCGATCAGGCGCTTGCCGCGCTGACCGCCGACAACCCGCAAGGCCGCCTGATCCGGCCAGCCGAGGTCAGCGCGGCCGCCCTTTGGCTGTGCGCGCCCGGCTCAGACGCGATCAACGGGCAGGCCATCGCCATTGCCGGCGGCGAAATCTGAACATCTGAAGGGGCAGCAGCATGACCACCATGGCCGATCTGAAACCGAAGCATTTCCTGTGGGACGTCCGCGACCGCGTGGCCACCATCCGTCTTGACCGGCCCGCGCGCAAGAACCCGCTGACCTTCGACAGCTACGCCGAATTGCGCGACACGTTCCGCGCGCTGCCCTATGCCGATGATGTGGATGTGGTGGTTTTTGCCTCGAACGGGGGGAATTTCTGCTCGGGCGGGGATGTGCATGACATTATCGGCCCTCTGGTCGGGATGGACATGAAGGGGCTGCTGGCCTTCACCCGCATGACCGGCGATCTGGTCAAGGCGATGATCGCCTGCGGCAAGCCGATCATCGCGGCGGTGGATGGCATCTGCGTGGGCGCGGGCGCGATCATCGCCATGGCCAGCGACCTGCGGCTGGCCACGCCGGATGCGAAATGCGCGTTTCTGTTTACCCGCGTGGGCCTTGCGGGCTGCGATATGGGGGCCTGCGCCATGCTGCCGCGCATCATCGGCCAGGGCCGCGCCGCCGAATTGCTGTATACCGGCCGCGTCATGACCGCTGATGAGGGCGCGACCTGGGGCTTCTGGAACGCGCTTCATGCGCCGGATGCCCTGGACGGGGCGGCGGCCACGCTGGCGCGCAGGCTGGCATCGGGGCCGGTCTTTGCCCATGGCATCACCAAGACCCAGCTTAATCAGGAATGGAACATGGGGCTGGAGCAAGCCATCGAGGCCGAGGCGCAGGCACAGGCCATCTGCATGCAGACCGCCGATTTCGAACGCGCCTACCGCGCTTTCGTCGCCAGGGAAAAGCCCGTTTTCGAAGGGAACTGACATGGATCGCAGCTTTCTTCTCTGGCCCTTTTTCGAGGACCGTCACCGCGAACTGGCCGAAGGGCTGGACGCTTGGGCCGCCAGCCATCTGCCCGCCGATCACAGCGATATCGATGCGGCCTGCCGGGGGCTGGTGGCCGATCTTGGCGCGGGCGGCTGGTTGCGCCATTCCGGGGGCGAGGGGCTGGACGTGCGCAGTCTTTGCCTGATCCGCGAGACGCTGGCCCGCCATGACGCGCTTGCCGATTTCGCCTTTGCCATGCAGGGGCTTGGCATGGGCGCGGTCAGCCTGTTCGGCACGCCTGATCAGCGCGAATGGCTGGAAAAGACCCGCGCGGGACAGGCGATATCCGCCTTCGCGCTGACTGAACCGGGGTCGGGGTCCGACGTGGCGGCGACGGCGAGCGTGGCGGAAAAGGTCGATGGCGGCTACCGGCTGACGGGCGAGAAGACCTATATCTCGAACGGCGGGATCGCCGATATTTACGTGGTTTTCGCGCGCACCGGCGAAGCGCCCGGCGCGCGGGGCCTGTCCGCCTTCCTGATGCCCGCCGATACGCCCGGCCTGAGCATCGCTGAACGCATCGAGGTGATCGCCCCCCATCCACTTGCGCGGCTGCGCCTTGAGGGCGCATTCCTGCCCGATGCAGCCCTGATCGGCCAGCCCGGCGCGGGCTTCAGGCTGGCCATGTCGGTTCTGGACGTGTTCCGCCCGACCGTGGGGGCCGCAGCCCTTGGCATGGCGCGCCGTGCGATGGACGAGGCGCTGAGCCGCAGCCAGAGCCGCCGCATCCAGGGCGCGCCCCTGTCGTCCTTGCAGATGGTGCAGGGGCATCTGGCCGATATGGCGCTGAAGATCGATGCCGCCGCGCTTCTGGTCTACCGCGCCGCATGGGCCAAGGATCAGGGTGCCCCGCGCATCACGCGCGAAGCCGCCATGGCCAAGCTTTACGCCACCGAAGCCGCGCAGCAGGTCATCGACATGGCCGTGCAGATCCATGGCGGCGACGGCGTGCGATGCGGCAGCAAGGTCGAGGAACTTTACCGCGATATCCGCGCGCTGCGCATCTATGAGGGCGCCAGCGACGTGCAGCGTCTGGTTATCGCGCGCAGCGTGCTGACATGATCTATCGCCGCCGCATCCCGGTCGAGTTCAACCATTGCGACCCGGCGGGGATCGTCTTCTACCCCCGCTATTTCGAGATGACGAATTCGGTCGTTGAAAATTTCTTTGGCGATGCAATGGGTTATTCTTTCCGGCGCATGCATCTGGACGAAAGGACCGGCGTGCCGACGGTGCGGATCGCGGCCGCGTTCCGCGCCCCCTCGCGCCTTGGCGACCAGCTTGACTTCACGCTTTCGGTCACGGGTCTGGGGCGGTCAAGCGCGGTGCTGATGCTGCGTGCCGGTTGCGGGGATGAAGCCCGGATGAGCGCCGAGATCACCCTTGTCTGGATCGGGCCGGACGGGAAAGCCCGGCCATGGCCCGATGAGATCCGCCGGAAAATGACCGCATTCAGGGAGACAAGCGATGGTTCATGACGTGCTGCACCCCAAGGGCTGGCGCGCGACGCCGGGCTATTCCAACGGCATCGCCGCCTCGGGTCGGATGGTGTTCACCGGCGGCGTGATCGGCTGGAACGATCAGCATGAATTCGAGACCGACGATTTCGCCGGACAGGTCGAGGCCGCGCTGCGCAGCATCAAGGCCATTCTGGCCGAGGCGGGCGCGGGACCGGAACATCTGGTGCGCCTGACATGGTATGTGACCGACAAGCAGGAATATCTTGCCGCGCTGAAGGAAATCGGGCGCGCCTATCGCGCGGTTCTGGGCAAGACCTTCCCGGCCATGGCGCTTGTGCAGGTCGTGGCCCTTGTCGAAGACCGCGCCAAGGTCGAGATCGAGGCCACCGCCGTCATTCCCGACTGATCCCCCGCAGGGTGAAATTGCCGCGCC
>JAUNTV010000135.1:2651-7238 GCA_030538515.1 Paracoccus sp. (in: a-proteobacteria) | reverse complement strand
AGATCGGCGGCGCCAAGATCGGCGAAATCGCCCTGAAAACCGCCCATGGGCGTGCGGGCGAAATCGACGATGACGACGGGATCTTCGCTGGACATGGGTTCCCCCCCTTTTGGGCTATGGCTCGGTCGGCGGGCCGAAGCGGTCGATCATCCTGTGCCAGATCTGGTCGCGGGCCTCGCGGTATTTCTGCAAGACGGCCTCGCGCCCCTCGGCCAGCCCGGTCGGGTCCATGACCGGCCAGTATTCGATATCAAGATGCGCGTGGCGCGTCAGTTCCATCGCATGGCGCTGCGAGGCGGGCGAAAGCGCCACGATCAGATCGAAACTGCCCAGATCATCGCCCCAGCTTTGCATTTCCTCGAAACTGCGCGAGCGGTGGCGCGACAGTTCCACCCCCAGTTCCTGACAGGCCGCAATCGCGAAGCCGTCGATTTCCATGTCATTGCGCACCCCTGCCGATTGCACATAGGCGGCGCGGCCATAGAAACGCTTCATCATCCCCTCGGCCATGGGCGAGCGAATGGCGTTGTGATCACAGCAGAACAGGATGGAATGGGGGATCTGTCCGGCCATGAGCGCCTTACGGGATCAGCGCGCAGATCAGCGTGAACAGCCGGCGCGAGGTGTCGATATCGACCACGGCCTTGCCCTCCAGCCGTTCTTGCAGGATGCGCGCGCCCTCATTGTGGATGCCACGCCGCGCCATGTCGATCGCCTCGATCTGGGCGGGGGGCATGGTTTTCACGGCGTCGTAATAGCTGGCGCAGATCTGGAAATAATCCTTCACCACCTGCCGGAACGGGCCAAGCGACAGGTGGAATTCGGCCACCTTGTCGCCCGCGTCGGTATCGAGATCAAAGACCAGCCTGCCGTCGCGGATGCCCAGTTTCAGCCGGTAGGGGCCGGGGGGAACGGGCTGGCCCTCGCGTCCGGGCAGATCGAAGCTGTTGTCTTCCAGCAGATCATAGACGGCGACGCGGCGTTCCTGTTCGACCTCGGCCGAGGCTGCCGGCATGGCGCTGTCATCGATATCCACACGGATCAGGCGGTTCATGGCGTCCCCCAACGGTTTTGAGAACAAGAATGCAGAAGCGGGACGGCGCGCGAAAGCCCTTTGTCACGCAAAGGGCGAAGACGCATCACGTCACGCCCCCTTCATTAAGCACCGCCAGCCGCGCCGCGACCGACTGGCCATGCGCGCCCAGCCCCTCGGACCGGGCCAGCCGGACGGCGGCGGGGCCGATGGCGGCCAGGGCACCGGGCGTCAGCCGCGCCAGCGTCGTGCGCTTGAGGAAATCCATCACCGACAGCCCCGAGGAAAACCGGGCAGAGCGCGCCGTCGGCAGCACATGGTTCGGCCCGCTGACGTAATCGCCCACCGCCTCGGGCGTGTGGGCGCCCAGAAAGATCGCGCCGGCGTGGCGGGTCCGCGCCGCCAGCGCCTCGGGGTCGGCCACGCAAAGCTCCAGATGTTCGGGCGCGATGCGGTCGGACAGCGCCGCCGCCTCGGCCAGATCGCGGGTGATGATGATGGTGCCGTAATCGCGCCAGCTTGCCCCCGCGATTTCGGCGCGCTCCAGCATCGGGATCAGCCGGTCCACCGCATCCGCCACCGCCTGCGCCATGGCCGGATCGGGCGTGATCAGGATGGATTGCGCATCGGCGTCATGTTCGGCCTGCGCCATCAGATCAAGCGCCAGCCAGTCGGGGTTCTGATCAGCGTCGGCGATGATCAGAACCTCGGACGGGCCGGCGATCATGTCGATGCCCACGCGCCCGAACACCTGCCGCTTGGCGGCGGCGACATAGGCATTGCCCGGCCCGGTGATCTTGTCGACGGGCGCGATGGTATCGGTGCCGTAAGCCATGGCGGCAATCGCCTGCGCACCGCCGATGCGGTAGACTTCATCCACGCCGGCGATCTGACAGGCCAGCAGAACCAGCGGATTGACCGCCCCGCCCGGCGTGGGCACGCAGACGATCAGCCGTTCCACCCCCGCCACACGGGCCGGGACCGCGTTCATCAGCACGGATGAGGGGTAGCTCGCCTGCCCGCCCGGCACATAAAGCCCCGCCGCCGTCACCGGCGTCCACCGCCAGCCAAGCGTGGCACCCGCCCCGTCGGTCCAGCTTGCGTCACCCGGCATCTGGCGGGCGTGATAGGCGCGGATACGATCAGCCGCCAGTTCAAGGGCGGCGCGGTCTTCAGGCGCGACGCGCGCGACCTCGGCTGCGATTTCCGCATCCGAAAAGCGCAGGGTTTCCGGCGTCAGTTCCAGCCGGTCGAAGCGCGCGGTATAATCGATCAGCGCCCCATCGCCGCGCGCGCGGACATCGGCGATGATGCCCGCGACCACATCGCCCACATCGGCGCTGTCCTCGCGCTTGGCGGACAGAACCGCGTTGAAGCGGGCTTCGAAATCAGGGTCTTGTGTGGTCAGCGTGACGGGCATGGCGGCATCCTTTTGCGAAATGATCTGTAGCCGCCCCGCGCCCCGCGCTCAAGCCATCAGCGCGCGGAGACGGTGGCGAAGCTTCGGGCGCAGCATGCGGCGCATCTCGATCTCCCAGAAACCGCGATCATTCAGCATGGGGGGCGCGCCCGTGGCCATGAAACCCGCGCGCCCGTAAAGTGCCTGCGCGGGGGCATTGCGCTGCCCCACATGCAGGCCAAGCCGCGTCATGCCCGCGCGGGCCGCGCGTTCCGCCAGCCGCGCGAAGATCGCATCCGCCAACCCCCTGCCCCGCGCGCAGGGCGCGACATAAACCGATGTGACCCAGCCCAGATCCGGCTCGGCCGGGGATATCCCTGCTTCCCACCCGGCCACGGCCCGGGGTCGGCCCGGCTCCGGCCCCGCCGCCCAGATCTCGCAGGCGGCAAGGCGCGCGGCGAAATCGGCCAGCGGGCGGCCTTCCCAGTCATCGATGGCCGAGCCGAAAGCCTCGGGCGCGTTACGCAGCGCATCAAGCCGGATATCGCGCCATTCCGCGGCCCGGTCGGGCGTCAGCTGCCAAAGCCGGAACGCCGCCCCCTCAGGCACCGTCATGGCGCGGCATATGGCCCGAATTGGCCAGATGGGGCCGGGTCACGTCGCGCAGATCAAGGCTGATACATTCCACATCCGCCGCAATCGTGCCATCGCCCGCGAATTCCAGCAAAAGCCGCCCGGTCCCGTCGGCACCCGGCTGCCAGATCAGCGCCAGAAGCGAAAGCACCTCATCAGCGCCGTCGCGACGGATGCCGTCACTGTGCAGCCCGACGATATCGGAAATCACCAGAAGCGCGCGGACGCGTTCAAAGGCGCGGTCCTCGCGGCGGGCGGCCTCGGCATCCTCCCAGCGGAAACGGTTGATCAGCAGCGACAATTGCCGGCGCTTGCGGTCGAAATGCAGATCGGCACCGGTCAGCACCGCATCCTGCACCAACGCCGAGAGGACCGCGATCTCGTCGGCGGCCTCGGCGCGCAGCGCCAGCGGGCCGGGGTCGACATCGTGAAAGCTCGCGTCACTCATCGGGATGGGCCTCCTTGAGACGTTTGATATTCGCTCCCACATCGCGCAGCTTGCGCACCACGCGCTCATAGCCGCGATCGAGGTGATAGACGCGGGACACCACGGTTTCGCCTTCCGCCGCCAGCCCGGCAAGGATCAGGCTGATCGAGGCGCGCAGATCGGTGGCCATGACCGGCGCGCCGCGCAGCGTCTCGACACCATGCACGGTGGCATGGCCGCCATGAACATCGATGCGCGCGCCCATGCGGACCAGTTCGGGGGCATGCATGAAGCGGTTCTCGAAGATGCGTTCCTCAAGAACCGAGGTGCCTTCCGCCGTGCACATCAGCGCCATCATCTGGGCCTGAAGATCGGTCGGGAAGCCGGGGAAAGGCTCGGTCACGACATCGACGGCACGCACGCGGCCATTCCTGCGGCTGACCTTGATGCCGCGTTCGGTCTGGATGACGGAAACCCCCGCCTCATCCAGCTTTTCGGCGAAGGCCCCGACCAGATCCAGCCGCCCGCCAAGGCATTCGACCTCGCCCCCGCAGATCGCGGGCAGCAGCATATAGGTGCCAAGCTCGATCCGGTCGGTGACGACGGGATGGGTGGCCCCCGTCAGGGTCTCGACCCCCTGAATGGTGATCGTGCCCGTGGCCTCGCCCTCGATCTGGGCGCCCATGCGGCGCAGGCATTCGGCCAGATCGACGATCTCGGGCTCGCGCGCGGCGTTTTTCAGCACCGTGGTGCCGCGCGCCAGCGTCGCCGCCATCAGCGCGTTTTCCGTAGCCCCCACCGAGACCACGGGGAAATCGATCACCGCGCCCTTCAGCCGCCCCGAGGGCGCCTTCGCATGAACGTAGCCATCGCGCAGATCCAGTTCCGCGCCCATGGCTTCGAAGGCTTTCAGATGCAGATCGACAGGCCGCGCGCCGATCGCGCAGCCGCCGGGCAGCGACACCACCGCCTGCCCGTCGCGCGCCAGCATCGGCCCCAGCACCAGAATAGAGGCGCGCATCTTGCGCACGATCTCGTAATCGGCGGTATGGCTGGTCAGGCCGTGGCTGGACAGGGCCAGCACCTCGCCGTCGC
>JAUNTV010000135.1:0-2641 GCA_030538515.1 Paracoccus sp. (in: a-proteobacteria) | reverse complement strand
CGACAGGCGCGGCGCATTGGTCAGCGTCAGCGGCTGATCGGTCAGAAGTGTCGCCGGCATCAGCGTCAGGCAGGCGTTCTTGGCCCCCGCAATCGGGATATCGCCGTAAAGCGCGCCCCCGCCCTGCACGATGATCTGATCCATTATTCCTCGCTTTCCGGGGGGTTATCGTCTGGCGTCCCGATGTCGGGCTGGTCGGCTGTGGCCGCGCGCGCGCGCGCCTGCGCCTTGCGCCGGGCCAGATTGGCCCTCAGCGCCGCACTCAGCCTGTCTTCACGGCTGGCCTGCTCGCCGGATTTTGGTGTCCTTGTCATCGCGCCCTGTTAGCGCTTTGCCCCGCCAAGGTCTAGCATCGCGCCCATAAATTCAACGCTCGGCACCAGGGCCGGCGCGGTCCGCGACTGCTTCTTCGCCCAAGGGGCTGATCCAGTTCAGATAAGGTCAGCCGTTGGTGTCATCAGGCAGCATCGTTCCCGCCCCGCTCTGGCAAAGCAGCCGCTGCCTGCGATCGCCTTGTCCATCGTGATGAAATCGCGGCGATTGACGACAGGCTTGCCGCCATTCGCCAGCAGACCTTGCCCGATGTGATTCCGGGCAGCGGGGGAAAGCCCGGATGCCGGTCCTGCTCTCGTTGGACCATACCGTTCCATCGCAAACCGGGGCGTTTCAAGGGAAAGGCGCTTGCCAGCAAGCCGCCCGAAGCGTGCCTTTCAAGCCGGGGCCGGGGCCTGTCACGCATGGCCATCCTGCGCCATCCCGCGCCATCCCGGCCATGCGATGGCGCGGGAACCGGCAGATCGCGGGGCGCGCGTCATGCCTCGCCGGTCAGTCGGGTGGCCCGGTTAGTCGTGATGTTGAAGCCAGAGTGGCGCAAAAGATCGCGGAATCCGCGCCCGCCCCGCCTGAACCCGCCACGGGCGGCCTATGGGCATCGGGGCAAGGAAGAAGCCGGTTTCGGGACCATGCCTATCGGCTGCGCGTCAACTGGCGCAGCATGCCGTGAAGGACCTGCACATCGGCGCGCGTCAGCGCCATGCGCGACCAGAGATTGCGCAGGTTCAGCTTCATCGGCGGGGCCTTTTCGGGCGGGAAGAAATAGCCCGCGGCGTCAAGCCGGGCCTCATAGTGATCTGCCAGCGCCTCGATCTCGACCCGATCCGCCGCCACCTCGCCCGAGGGTCTGCGCCCGGTCGGCATGGGCTGGGCGGGCAGCCGCCCCTCGGCCCATTCATAGCCCATGAGCAGCACCGCCTGCGCCAGATTGAGCGAGGGGAAATCAGGGTTCACCGGCACGGTCAGGATGGCATTGGCCCGCGCGATATCGTCGTTTTCCAGTCCCGCCCGTTCCGGCCCGAAGATGAAACCCACGCGCCCGCCATCCGCGATCTCGGCACGGGCGCGGGCGGTGGCGGTTGCGGGGGTGTAGACGGGCTTGGTCAGTTCGCGCCCGCGCGCGGTGGTGGCGAAGGCGAAGGTGATCCCCTCCATCGCGGCGGCCAGCGTGGGGAAGACCCGCGCCCGGTCCAGCACCTGCCCCGCCGCGCCCGAGGCCATGGCGACGGCGCGCGGATTGGGCCAGCCGTCACGCGGGGCCACCAGCCGCATCTCGGTCAGGCCGAAATTCAGCATGGCGCGGGCGGCAGCGCCGATATTCTCGCCCATTTGCGGGCGGGTCAGGATGACGACGGGCTGATCGGGGTTATCGGACATGGCCGCCTGTTAGCGCCGGGCGCGCGCGCCCGCAAGCTCTGGCGCGGGGGGCGTGGCGCTGATAGGACAGGGACAAACGAGGATTGCCCGATGACCGACCAGCCCGACGCCCCCACCGCCCCGCAGCTTTACCTTGTCACCCCCGTCGGTGCCGAGCCGAGCGCGCTTGCCCCCATGCTGGCCGAGATCATCGAGCGTTTCGATATCGCCTGCATCCGCATTCCCGGCGCGGGCGATGCGGTCCAGCTTGGGCGCGTCTGCGATACGGTGCGCGAACTGGCGCATGCCCATGATATCGCCGTGGTCATCGAAGATCACATCCAGATCGCCCAAAGCCACGGGCTGGACGGGGTGCATCTGCTGAAACCGGGCGGCAAGCTGATCCGGCAGGCGCGCAAGGATCTGGGCGAGGACGCCATCGTCGGCGCATTCTGCGGCGCATCGCGTCATGACGGGATCAACGCCGCCGAGGCCGGGGCCGATTACGTCAGCTTCGGGCCGGCGCGCGCGACGGGCCTCGGCTCGGGCGAGGTGGCAGAGCCGGATCTTTTCGCCTGGTGGTCCGAGATGATCGAGGTGCCCGTGGTGGCCGAGGGCGGCCTGGACGCCGCCTTGATCGGCAAGCTGGCCCCGGTCACGGATTTCTTCGCCATCGGCCCCGAGATCTGGTCGGAAGACGACCCGGCGCTGGCGCTGTCGCATCTGTGGCGGTAAGGCGCAATGGCGGGGTTTCTGGACGAGGGGCAATCACCCGCCGCCGATCTTGCCCTTGACAGGTTCCGCCGCAATTTCGACCCGCAAGCCGCGCTGTTCGCGGGCGATCCGGCCAGCCTGCCGGCGCATTGGCGCGGCTATGTCGATGCCCGACAGGCGGAACGGCTGGCCTGCCTGCGCGCCGAAATGGCGGTGCTGCGCGACTATCTGCCCGAAA
>JAUNTV010000134.1 GCA_030538515.1 Paracoccus sp. (in: a-proteobacteria) | reverse complement strand
CGGGGGTGCGGGGGCAGACAGCCCCCGTTCTGCGGTGCCGCAACGGCATGCAGCGATGCCATGACAGGCACGAAACCGAACAGGGGCGGAACTCAGCCCAGACCCGGTTCATCCAGCAGGGTGCGGCCATCGCGGCTTTCGATTTCGATCACCCAGAGATCGGGATCGAAGCCGGTCTCTCGGGTGATCTGCGCGTCGATATCGCGCTCTGTGCCGGTGGTGATCTGCTGCCATGGGCGGGTATCGGTCTCATAATCCCATTCGCGCCGCCAAAGCGTCGCCCGCCCGTCCAGATGCGTGCATTTCACCATGATCGCGCCCGCCGTGTCATCGCCGTGGCGCGTGACGTAAGCCGCAATATCCGCCAGCATCAGCCGGCGCAGATAGGCACCGACCCAGACATGGGCGGCCAGCCGGGCCTCAGCCATCGTTGAAATCAAGGCCCATTTCGGTGAAGCGTTCCTTTTCGTCCAGCCATTTTTCGCGCAGCTTGACGGTCAGGAAAAGATGCACGGGCCGGTCAAGGAATTCGGCCAGCTCCTCGCGCGCGGCCTTGCCCACGGCGCGGATCGCCTCGCCCTTGTGACCAAGGACGATGCCTTTATGGCCGTCGCGGGCGACATAGATGATCTGGTCGATCTTGGCCGAGCCGTCGGGCCGGTCCTCCCAGTTTTCGGTCTCGACGGTCAGCTGATAGGGCAGTTCCTCATGCAGCCGCAGGGTCAGCTTTTCGCGGGTGATCTCGGCGGCGATCATGCGCATGGGCAGATCGGCGATCTGGTCCTCGGGGTAAAGCCACGGGCCGGCAGGCAGGCTTTCGGCCAGCCACAGACGCAGATCGTCGCAGCCATAGCCCTTTTCGGCCGAGATCATGAAGGTGCGCGCGAAGGGAAAAGCCTCGTTCATCTGCTGCGACAGGGCCAGAAGCTGTTCGGCCTTCACGCGGTCGATCTTGTTGATCGCCAGCGCCACGGGGCGCTTGCCCACGGTTTGCTCAAGCTGGGTCAGGATGGCCGCGACGCCATCGGTCATGCCGCGATGGGCCTCGATCAGAAGCACGATGATATCGGCATCCGACACGCCCCCCCATGCGGCGGCCACCATGGACCGGTCAAGCCGGCGGCGCGGGCGGAAGATGCCGGGCGTGTCGACGAACACGATCTGCGTGGCGCCTTCCATGGCGATGCCGCGAATGCGCGCGCGCGTGGTCTGGACCTTATGCGTGACGATCGAGACCTTCGCGCCCACCATCCGGTTCAGCAGCGTGGATTTGCCGGCGTTCGGTTCCCCGATCAGGGCGACAAAGCCGGCGCGGGTATCCTGAGGGGCGATTTCGGTATCAGTCATGGACGGGTTCCGGTGCAATATGGGGTGGGCAGGATGGGCCGGGCGGGGTCACGCCCCGAGCCTTTGCAAAAGCGCACTGGCCGCCTGCTGTTCGATGCTGCGCTTGGTGCCGGTGCCGCGCGCGCTGGCGTCGCGGCCGTCATCCAGCGTCACGGTGATTTCGAATTCGGGGGCGTGGTCGGGGCCGCTGCGGGCGGTGACCTGATAGCGCGGCGGGTTCATGCCCTGGGCCTGCGCCCATTCCTGAAGGGCGGTCTTGGCGTCGCGGGCGTCCTTGGCCACGCTGGACAGACGATCCGCCCAAAGGCGCAGCACCACGGCGCGCGCGGTCTCGAAGCCTGCGTCAAGATAGATGGCGGCCAGCACGGCTTCCATCGCGTCGGCAAGAAGCGCGTCCTTGCGCCGCCCGCCCGAGATCATCTCGGACCGGCCAAGCTTCAGCACATCGCCAAGGCCGATCTGGCGGGCGATATCGGCGCAGGTCTCGCCACGCACAAGCGCGTTGTAACGCGGCGCAAGCTGGCCTTCGCTGGCGGTCGTGTCGGCGGTGAAAAGCGCCTCGGCGATGGTCAGGCCAAGCACGCGGTCGCCCAGAAACTCCAGCCGCTGATTGTCGGGCCGTGTGGCGCTGGCGACAGAGCCATGGGTCAGCGCGCGGATCAGCAGTTCGGGGCGCGCGAAATCATGACCCAGCCGGGCCATGAAACCGCGCAATTCCGTGGCAACCTTCAATGGACCGCCTTGAAGAAACGGTCCCCGCGCCAGGTCCAGAAATACAGCAGCGACTTCCCGGCCGAGGAAAAGATGATCCGGTCGGCGCGCCCGATCAGATAGTCCGCAGGCACCATCCCAAGGCCGCCAGCGCTGGCGGGGAAGCTCGAATTGTCGCGGTTATCGCCCAGGAAGAAGTAATTGCCTTCCGGCACGGTGAAGACGGGGGTGTTATCGGCCATCCAGCCATCCGTGATGTTCAGCACATCATGGCGGACGCCACCGGGCAGGATCTCGGTCTCGCGGTGCTTGATACATTCGCCGCCCTCGGGCAAGGGATCATTGGCGCAGCGCGGCATCAGCCCCTGACTGCCCTGCGGGGCCTTCACCTCGACGAAATCGGGGCGGGGTTCGTATTGGACGGGGGTGCCGTTGATGATCAGCCTGCCATCCTGCATCTGCACGGTATCGCCGGGCAGGCCGATCACGCGCTTGATGAAATCGACGCCCTGCGTGGGGTGGCGAAAGACCGCGACATCGCCGCGCTCCGGGTCCGAGGCGAGGATACGCCCCGAGATCGGGCACATCGAGAACGGGCAGGAGACGGCGGAATAACCGTAAGCCATCTTGTTGACGAACAGGAAATCGCCGATCAGCAGCGTGTCCTTCATGCTGCCCGAGGGGATCCAGAAGGGCTGGAAGAACAAGGTGCGGAAAACGCCCGCGATCAGCAGCGCCCAGAATACCGTCTTGACGGTTTCCCAGATGCCTTCCTTCTTTTCCGCCTTGGCTGCCATGATCCGTCCTTCGGTTCCGCTATGTTCCGGCTGAATGGTGCCGGGGGGTGTGAAAGTCAAGTTGTGGCTGCACGGGCGGGGCCTTGGGCGCGCCGCGCGCGTCAGGTCATTCGTGCCCTGACCGACCAGTTCCCCGGCCCGCTGGCCCGCCACAGCTCATACCAGGGTTCTGCCTCGCGCAGGGTCAGGGCGGCAAGCCGCATTTCAAGCGGCAGGAAGAAGTCGTCCTCGGGCCAGATCTGGTGCCAGCCGCCAAGGACGGCATCGGCCCCCGACCCGCTGATGGGGGCCCGCGCGGTGAACGCGTCCTCGTAATCCATGGCCAGCGGCACATGCGCGGCGGCGTGATATTCGTGGCGTCGAAGGCCCAGCCCGGCCAGCCAGTCCGCGATCCGGGCACCGCCATAAAGACAAAGCGCCGCGAAGGGCGGGAAGGATGTCGCGGGCGTAGCGTAAAGCGGCAGCCCGTCGCATTCCAGCGCCGCGATTTCGGGGCCGGAATGATGCACCCGAAAGGTGATCGCGCCGGTCTTCAGCCTGACTTCGGAAAAGCCGATGCTCGGCGCGGGGGCGGGCAGGCCCAATTGCCCCAGCAGCCGCGCGTCCACCGTCATGATATGGCGGATGGCGCTCAGCGCCGTGGCCTCGGGCGGGGGCCGGCTTGGCTGATCGGCCCGCTCACCACCCCAGAAGCCCGCGATATCGCCCGTGGCATCGGCGCGAAGCAGGAAGCAGGGGCGCGACAGGGCCTCGCCCTCGGCGATCATATCGGCAAGGGTCAGATCAGGCATCAGAAGGGCACCCCGGCTGAAAAGCTCATATGTCTGGCGCTTTCAGGATGCCGGATGCGCAGCGATTCCGCATGCAGCATCAGGCGCGGAAAATCCGCCGCCGCGCCCGTCGCATAAAGCGGATCGCCAAGGATCGGGTGGCCGATCTCGGCCATGTGGACGCGAAGCTGATGGCTGCGCCCGGTCAGGGGCATCAGGCGGATGCGGGTTTCGGCATCATTGGCACGGATCACGCGCCAGTCGGTCCGGGCCGGGCGGCCACTGGCAGGGTCGACCTTCTGGCGCGGGCGGTTCGGCCAGTCGACGATCAGCGGCAGATCGACCCGCCCGGTCTTTTCCGCCACCCGCCCCGAGACCCGCGCGTGATAGGTCTTCCTGACGCGCCGCTCCTCGAATTCCTTGGAAAGATAGCGCTGCGCATGCGGGGTCAGCCCGAAGATCATGACGCCGGATGTATCCAGATCCAGCCGATGGACCAGAAGCACCGTCGGGAACGCCCCGCGCAGCCGGTTGATCAGGCAATCCTGCTTGTCCTCGCCCCGGCCGGGGACCGACAGCAGGCCCGATGGCTTGTCGACGACAAGGACTTCATGGTCGTGATGCAGGATCACCGGCGCATCGGGCGGCGGGGCATAGATGAAACCGGCCGGCTCATCGGTATCTGTGGTGCGCGCATCGCTCATGCCGCCTGATTAGCAGCCATGCGCCCCCTTTGGCGAGGGGGGGCGCGCGCGCCTTGCCATTTCCGCCAGAGCGCTGGATGATCCACCGGCACGGAACCAGCGGGGCAGGACATGACCGACCGGATATTGAAGGATGAGGTTGCGCTGGCGCAGCCGGAATTTGCGCGCACCCTTGGCATCCGCCTGATCGAGGCCAGCCGCGACCGCGTGGTGATGGACCTGCCCGTGACCGAGGCGCTGTCGAACCGCAACGGCGTCATGCATGGCGGCGCGCTTCTGGGGCTGACGGATAATGCCGGGGGAACGGCATCATCGGTGAACCTTGGCCCCGGCCAGAATACGGTGACGCTGGAATCCAAGGTGAATTTCCTGCGCCCGATCCGTATCGGCGATGTGGCCCGCGCGACGGTGACACCGGTTCATATCGGCAATACCACGCAGATCTGGGACATTGCGGTGACGCGCGGCGACGGCAAGCTGGCGGCGCGCGTCACGCAGACGCAGATGACGCTGGAATGGCAAGACCCCGCGCCGGTTGAAAAGGGTTGAACGAATGCGCAAGTTTCTGACTGTTCTCATGATCGCCCTGCTGGCTGGGCTGGCCTATACCTGGTTCATCCCCGGCCCCAGCATCCTGCTGGGCGGCCCGCCCAAATCCGAGATCGTAGCGGTCACCCGCGCCGCACTTGCCGGTCCCCCCGGCACCACGACCGAGGCGGATCTGGCCACCATTTCCCCCAAAGGCTTGTGTAGCAAGAACGACGATGGCAGCTTTGCCTGCATCGTGGAAATCGCCCTGAATGACCGCAGCGAAACCCTTGTCAGCGTTCTTAGGAAAGACGCAAGCGGTGCCTGGGTCGCGGCTGACTGAGGGTCGGCAGCAGCTATTTCACCATCATTTCCGGCACCGGGCGGGCGTCCTTCACATGCGGCAGCCTCGAATAATCCCCGGCACGGATCGCCGCCAGATAGCGGTCCGTCAGGATCAGCTCACCCGGCGAAAGCTCGTTGATCCGCGTTGCCATATCCCTGGCCACGGTGTTCAGCAGGTCAGGACGGGTTCCGGGGTCCAGATCGAAGGCGTATTTCCACAAGGCGATGGCAAGGGGCAGGTCGACGCTGTCCTGTGAATAGTTCGTATAAAGAGAGCCGAGATTGACGGCGCAGGTGCTGACCGGCTCCGGGCCGGTCAGGCAGGCCAGCGAATAGTCGCGCGAAAGGTCGCGATCATAAAGCGGACCGTTCTGCATGTAGATATGGCCGACATTCGTGGCGATCCAGATATTGCCCGCCGCCAGCGCGCGTTTTGCCGCGGCGAGTTCGGCCTCGGGGTCCGGCATGACTTCGCGGGCATCGCGCTGCATGAAATATTCCGTTTCGGTCGCGCCCTGCTCGTCCCCCAACTGGCGATACCGATCAACAGCGCGGTGCAGATAGCCCCCGCTGTCACGATAGGGCTGCTGGAACATGTAGAAATCCACCAGCGGGTAAATGATGTGCCAGCCGCCATCCGTGGCATCCAGATCAAACCCATAGCGCAGATAGGCCTCCATCTGATCGGGTGGAAAGCCCCCGAGGCCCGCTGTCAGAACGGCAAGATTGACGATCGCGGGCAGAAAATCGCGGTCCGCCGCCAGCCGATAGGCATCGGGCGCAAACTGGCCGCCATCCTCAAGCGGGTATCGTTCCAGATAGACGCCGATCCGCATGAGGGTGAACGGCTCGTCACGCCCCGATGTTGCCGTCTTCAGCAGGATATACAGCGCGCTCAGATGATCCTCCGGCGCATCGCTGTCATTATATAACGGCAATGCGCTGTTCGAGGCGCGATAGAAACTTTCATCCGTTGCATTGGCGGCGGTCTCGGCGGCTGCCAGTGCAAGGCGTCGGATCTCGGGATCGGTGATTTCGGTTTCCAGCTCTGCCAGCCGCCTTGACATCCAGCCCCGCACCCCCGAGGCATCCCACGGCGCGACCGGCGTGGCAGGCAGAAGCGAAGGATCGGTCGGCGGGCCCTGGGGGATGCGCGCCAGATCCGGGGCGGGTGTGCGATAGACAGGCGCGGGGATGCTGGTCGGCTCGCCCCTGTTCCATGCGACCAAAGCCAGCATGGCGATCAAGACAGCGGCAACGACAAATGACATCTTCATGAAATATCTGACCCGGAAAACCATTTCGGTCAGGTTATCCAGAACGCCGCGCATCGGCAATGCGCGACGTCTGCGAAACCCCGCTCAGGCAGCGGCGGGCAGGCGGGCCGGGGCTTCCCGGATGGGCAGGTGGATCAGTGCCGAAAACGCGCCGATCCCCACCCCGATCCACCAGACATAGGTGTAATCCCCGAAACGGTCATACATCGTGCCCCCCAGCCAGACGCCCAGGAAAGCGCCAAGCTGGTGCGACAGGAAGACGAAGCCGTAAAGCGTGCCCATATAGCGCAGCCCATACATATAGGCGACCAGCCCCGAGGTCAGCGGCACCGTGGCCAGCCACAAGGCCCCCATCACCACGCTGAACAGCAGGACCGAGCCGGGCGTGATCGGCGTCAGAATGAATATGGCCGAGGCGATCGTGCGCAGCGTATAGATGCCTGCCAGCAGGTATTTTCGGGTATAGCGGTTCCCCAGCCAGCCCGCAAAGATCGCGCCCGCGATATTGGCCGCGCCGATCACCGACAGCGCCACCGCCCCAAGCCTCGATGTCGTGTCCAACCCGATGGATGCCAGCAGGCTGCCCGGCGCGATGGGGCTGCACATCTCGGCCACCATGGCGGGGAAATGGGCGGTGATGAAGGCAAGCTGGTAGCCGCAGGAAAAGAACCCCGCGAAGATCATCAGATAGGACGGGTCGCGGAAGGCCCGGACCAGCACGCTTCCCATGCTTTCATGCAGTTCCGTGGGCGATGCGGGCTTGC
>JAUNTV010000133.1 GCA_030538515.1 Paracoccus sp. (in: a-proteobacteria) | reverse complement strand
AAAATAAATTGTTTTATATCATTCAGTTATGCCATATCAACAGGAAGATGCATAACCACCCCTCGGGCGATCCCACCCCGTCGGAAGCGGATATCACCATGACCCACCGCATCCAGACCGGGGCCGAGGTCATGGGGATCACCATCCATGATCATCTGGTCATCGGCGCGGGCCGCGAGGTCAGCTTTCGGCGCGAAGGGCTTCTGTGACGGGTCCGGCCAGACCGGGGCCCTGCCCCGGACCCCGAGGTATTTGGCGCACTGATGAGAAGGGGGATTTTCTGAACCGGCAGGGGGTCGGCTTGTTTCTTGCGGTGGCGAAAGCTGCGGGGGCTGTGATTTTCTTGAGGGGCCGCTTCTTCGTCAGGCTGCGGGGCATGGCCGGGATGAAGCCGCGCAGCTTATTGCGGTCATCGCCAGGGAATTCGCGGCCTGCGGGCGGGCAAAGCCGTCGGTTCGGCTTGCGTCTTGCGACGCGGCGGGGGACAATTGTGGCAAGATCCCGCCACCCGAGGAAGACCATGTTGCGATATCTGATTGCCCTGCCCGCCCTGATCGCGCTGACCGCCTGCGGCGCGCCTGCCAGAAACACCCCTCAGCCCGGTGCAGGCGGCGCGGGGCCGATGCAGACGACCGCAGCCGGTGTCCACTGCCAGCGCAGCGGCGGGACAGTGATCGAGCGGGTCTCGGCCGGGCAGCGCGCCGATCTGTGCCGCCTGCCCGGAGGCAGGACGGTGCGCGCGGCAGATCTGCTGAACAGCCATAACAACCTGTAGGTGTTCAGGGGCAGCGCCGCACCGGCCGTGGCGATGGCCTCTGCGCCCGTCCGTGGCGCCTGCCGCAGACGCGGGCCCGGATCGGCAGGTGGCCTTTTGCGAGGGCGGTTGATGGGAGGCCGGGCAGTGATGGGTTTTCGGTCGCCCCTGTTGTCGGGCGCGCGCATGCGGGCGGTGTTGCCGGAAGCACAAGCGGCGGCAAGACCGGCTGTGTCATGCAGGGCATCGGGCAAGGGCCGGACGGCAGGCCAGTGTTGACGCGGCCGGTGAAAACCATTGTGAGAAAGGTGGTATGGCGCGGGCTATGCAATGCGCTGATCAGGTCGTGGCAGAAGGCTTCGCACGGCTCGCCAGCGGTGATTGAGGGGGCGGGCGATGACCCTGCCGGAGCACCCCCGCAATCCGAGTTGGCCGGGATCGATTGGGCCGGGTGGCAGCGGCGAAGCCATGTGCCGGGTGAAGGCCGTTGTGGGGAAGGCGGCATGACGCGGGCCGTATAATGCGTCGATCTGCGTCGTGGCAGAAGGTTTTCTATGGTTCGCAGTCGCGGTTGAGGGGATGATCTTGCTGGTCCCGGCGACATCGGAAGGATTGGCGGGCAACGGGATTGCGTTGCGGGTCGTGGTCACTTGTGGAAGGCCGTCGTTGCGGGCCGGCTTGTGGCGCGCGTGATGCGGATCGGGCCGGGTGGGTGTAACGGGCAGCGCCCACGCGGCGGCCGGGCAGACGCGGGCGGCGGATGCGCGTGCGCCTATAGCGCCTCATAGGTCATGCGCTGACGCTCGGTCCAGAGCACGCGCAGCGCGAAGCCGCTTTTCGTCTGACGCTCGGTCTCGACCACGCCGGCCTCGTGCAGCCATGCGCGGCGGCGGCCATCGCTGAAATCCAGCACCAGATCGGCGGGGCTGCGTGGCTCGGCCAGTGCGGCGGCAAGCGCAGCGTCGATGGCGCGGGCGAGATCGTCCAGCCCCTCGCCCGTCAGGGCCGAAATCGCCTGCACGCCCTCGGTGCGCTGATCGGTGCGCCGCAGCGCCTCACGCGTGGTATCCGACAGCGCGTCGATCTTGTTCCAGACCTCGATCAGGGCGACATCCTCATCCACGCCGAGCGAATCGAGGATCTCGGCGACGTCGCCGGCCTGTTCCTCGGTCTCGGGGTGGGAAATATCGCGGACATGCAGGATCAGATCGGCCTCGAGCACCTCTTCCAGCGTGGCGCGGAAGGCGGCGACAAGCTCATGGGGCAGATCGCTGATGAAGCCCACCGTATCCGACAGGATGATCTGGCGCCCGCCTGGCAGGCGGATCGCGCGCATGGTCGGATCGAGCGTGGCGAAAAGCATGTCCCTGGCCAGCACCTCGGCCCCGGTCATGCGATTGAAAAGCGTCGATTTTCCGGCGTTGGTATAACCCACCAGGGCCACGACGGGATAGGGCACCTTCGCGCGCGAGGCCCGGTGCAGCGTGCGCGTCTTGACGACGCGATCCAGCTGGCGGCGCAGGCGGGTCATCTGCTCGTCGATGGCGCGGCGGTCGGCCTCGATCTGGGTCTCGCCGGGGCCGCCGACGAAACCGAGCCCGCCGCGCTGACGTTCCAGATGGGTCCATGCGCGCACCAGCCGCGTGCGCTGATAGGAAAGCGCGGCCAGTTCAACCTGCAACACGCCTTCCCGCGTCCGGGCGCGGTCGGCGAAGATTTCAAGGATCAGGCCGGTGCGGTCCAATATCTTGACATCCCACGCCTTTTCCAGATTACGCTGCTGAACGGGCGTCACCGGGCCGTCGATCAGCACCAGTTCCGCTTCGGCCCCCTCCAGCGCGGTGCCGATTTCTTCCAGCTTGCCCCTGGTGAACAGCCGGCCCGGTTCGGCCTTGCGCAGCCGAACCGCCTGCGCGCCCACGATATCAACGCCGGGAAGCGCATGCGCAAGCGCCACGGCCTCGGCCAGGGCGTTTTCGGGGCTGCGCCGACCGGCGCGCGCGCCGTCGATATCAGGATGGATCACATAGGCGCGGGTAGGCGCGCGTTCGGTGATATGGGCTTCGGCCAATCAGTCTTCGCC
This sequence comes from Paracoccus sp. (in: a-proteobacteria), assembly GCA_030538515.1. Lineage (GTDB taxonomy): Bacteria > Pseudomonadota > Alphaproteobacteria > Rhodobacterales > Rhodobacteraceae > Paracoccus. The sequence goes on along the minus strand of JAUNTV010000133.1, from coordinate 4,417 downwards.
TTCATAGAGATTGATCGGAGCGCCGGGCATGATGGTCGAGATCGCATGTTTGTAGACAAGCTGCGACTGCCCGTCACGGCGCAGAAGCACGCAAAAATTGTCGAACCAGGTAATGACGCCCTGAAGCTTCACGCCGTTGATCAGGAAAATCGTGACCGGAACCTTGGCCTTGCGGACATGGTTGAGGAAGGCATCCTGAAGATTTTGTTTGTCGCCGGCCATGGTCACGTCCCTGTTCTGATTATTTTCCGAAACTTAGGAGACGAATCAGGGACTGACAAGCGGGGCCTGAAAGACGGAGGCCTGCTGTGGCCGATCAGCGACGCCAGAACTCGGGCGTGATCAGTGCAAGGATGGCCACCGTTTCGATCCGCCCGACGATCATGGCGGCCGCCAGCACGGTTTTGGGCAGAATGGCAAGGCCCGACCAGCCCAGCCACGGGTCCGAGGCGATCCCCGCGCTTGCTTCGAAGCTTGGCGTCAGCGCCAGCGTGCCCGCCAGCGGGCCGGTATTGGTCAGGGCAGAAATCGACAGGATCACGGCAGTGTCGAATTCGATCCGGTGCAGCGAGATGAAGATCACCGTCGCCGCGATGGACAGCGCGAACAGCATGAAGAAGATGAAGGCGAGATAGGCGCCCTCGCCGCGCAGGCGCCGGCCCATGCGCCCGCCGCCGCCGACGGATGCGGGGTGGACGATGCGCTGAAGTTCCCGCTGGCTCTGGCGGGCAAGGGCATAGACGCGCAGCAGCTTCACGCCGCCCGCCGTGGTGGCGATACCGCCGCCCATCATCGCCAGCCCCGCCAGCAGCAGGCCCGGCGTTTGCAGGCCCGACCAGCTTCGCGCGCCCTGCCAGTCAACCGATGTCCAGCCCGTCGTGCTCAGATAGGACATGCCCGTGAACAGCCCGCCCCATGCGGCGATGGCGGCATTTCTGAACCCGCCTTCCTCGGTGCCGCTATTGGTCAGGAAATGGCGCAGGAACAGGATCAGCGCAAACAGCGCCACCACGCCCAGACCGATGCGCAATTCCGGGTCCTGCCAGATCCGGGTGCTGGTGCGAAACTCGGCCACGCCGGGCCAGAGCCTGCGCGACAGCGCGAAGATCAGGAAGGCAAAGACGATCATCTCGCCCGGAATGCCCGAATGGACCCCGACCGGGCCCGCGACCGGCGATATCCCCGAAGTCGAAAGCGTCCCCATCGCGCGGGTCAGCGCCATGAGGCCCGGATCACCCGCCAGAAGCAGCGCGACCCAAAGCGTCACGGTCAGCGCCAGATAGAAGGGCAAGGTATCGCGCAGCACCGGCATGAGGCGCATCGCCGGTGTCAGCCCGCCCGCGACCGAGGCATGAAAAAGCTGCCCGCCGCCCGCGCTGCGCATGGCGCTTGCGCCCGGCATCGGCATGTCGCGCCCTTCTTGCGTATAGGGCGAGGATGTGATCTCGAACCCGCCGACCCGAAGCGGCGCAAGGATGGCCACCGCCGTCACCAGAACGATCAGCCCCCCCATCCAGCCCACCATCGCGCGCCACAGATGCAGGGGCGGGGCCAGCATATCGCCCGCATAAAGCGTGGCCCCCGTGGTGGTCAGGCAGCTGACCATCTCCCACCAGGCATTGAAAAGGCCGGTATCGGGAAGCGCCATGGACAGGGGCAGCGCCAGCGCCAGGGGCAGCAGGCCGAAGGTTGCCAGCATGGTCAGCAGGACCGGCAGATCGACCGGCGCGCGCGCCCGGTCATGCGCGCCGACCGCCACCCCCAGAAGCAGCGCCAGCACCACCAGCAGCAGCGCGCTGAAGAAGAAATGCCCGGCAATCGCCTGCCAGCCGGTGACGCTTGCGTAGCTTGCGGGCACCAGCATGGCCAGCCCCGAAAAGCCGATCAGCAGCACCATGACCGGCAGGCGGGACAGGCGCTCCATCAGAAGAAGTCGATGGCGACCTGCAACAGCCGCTCGACCTCGGGGACATCGGGGGTCAGGGCGAAGATGCAGATGATATCGCCTTCATTGATACGGGTGTCGGGCACCGGCTTGACGATGCGATCCCCCTTGGCGATCATCCCGATCAGCGCGCCTTCGGGCAGGTCGATCTCACGGATGGTGCGGCCCGCCATGGATGAGGTGGGCAGGATCTGGGCCTCGATCACCTCGGCCTCGGCATCCCCGATCGAATAGATATCGCGCACCCGGCCATGGCGGACATGGCGCAGGATGGTGGAAACCGTGGTCGCGCGCGGGCTGATATAGGCGTCGATATCCAGCGGCCCCATCAGGGGCACCAGCGTCGGGTCATTGACCAGGCTGACGACCATGCGCGCACCGGCCTGTTTGGCGCGCACGGCGGCAAGGATATTCACCTTGTCGTCATCGGTCAGCGTCAGCACGGCATCGGCGCGCCCGATTGCCGCTTCTTCCAGCAGTTCCGCCGACAGCCCGTCACCGTTCAGCACGATGGTGCGTTCCAGCGCATCGGCGGCGCGTTCGGCATTGGCGCGGTTACGTTCGATGATCTTGGTATGGACCCGGCGCGGCGAGGCTTCCAGCGCGCGCGCCACCGCCAGCCCGACATTGCCGCCCCCGATCAGAAGCACGCGGTCGGGGCGGATGGTTTCCTTGCCGAAGATTTCCAGCGTGCGCGCGGCATCCTCGCGCGTGGTAAAGACATAGATCTGATCACCGGCGAAAAGCTGGTCATTGGGTTCAGGCACGAACAGCCGCCCTTCGCGGCGCACGCCCGCAACAATGGCCGGCAGGCTTGAGAAAAGCTCGCTCAACTGGCGCAGGGGCGTGTTCAGGGCGGGGCTGTCCTCGTCCAGAACGATGCCCAGAAGGCGGGAGCGGCCATCCAGAAAATCCTCGACATCGAAGGTCGAGGGGGCGCGCAGTCGCGCCAGCGCCGCCTTGGCGACCTCTCGTTCGGGGCTGATCACCACATCGATGGGCAGATGATCGGGGCGGTAGAGATCGGAATATTTCGGGTCGAGATAGGCCGAGGACCGCAACCGCGCGATCCGGCGGGGGATGCGGAAGACGGAATGGGCGACCTGACAGGTGACCATGTTCACCTCGTCCGAATAGGTCGCGGCGATGATCAGGTCGGTATCGCGCGCCCCGGCGCGTTCCAGCACGTCGGGATGGCTGGCGAAGCCCTCGACGCCCTGCACATCCAGCGCTTCGGTGGCGCGCCGGACCAGTTCACCATTGATATCGATGATGGTCACATCATTGCGCTCACCCGAGAGATGCCGGGCGATCTGCCAGCCGACCTGCCCCGCGCCACAGATGATGATCTTCATGCCAAGCCCCCAGCCATAGCCGAAGCTTTACGGATCGCGCCGGGGCGGGTCAATCAGCCGGCTGTGGCGGCCGGATCGGCAGGCTTCGGCATCGGATGGACCAGTTCCATGCCGCGAAAGCGCATCGACACCCCGTCACGGAACAGATGCATCACCCGCGATTCCGCGCTGAGCGTGACCTTCTGATGCAGCACATCCGCCCGCGTGCCCGGCAGCTTGGCGATAAAGGGCGATTGCGGGTCATGGGTGCCGAAATAAAGCAGCGTGACCTCGCCCAGGGCCTCGATCAGCTCGACTTCGCCCTGATAGACCACGGGTTCGCCGGGGGCGGCGATGCGCAGATCCTCGGGGCGCACGCCCAGATTGACCGCCGCATCCAGATCGCCCGGCTCGGTGGGGATATCCACCGTCACCTCGGCGCCGCTGGCCAGTCGCACGACGGTCCGCGCCCCGGTGGCGGTGATATGCCCCGCCAGCAGGTTCATCGCCGGGCTGCCGATGAACCGGGCCACGAATTCGTTCTGCGGCGTGCCGTAAAGTTCCAGCGGCGCGCCGACCTGCGCGATGCCGCCGCCCGCCAGAACCACGATGCGGTCGGCCAGGGTCATCGCCTCGGTCTGGTCATGGGTGACGTAGATCATCGTCCGGTCAGGCATCGAGGCTTTAAGCTGCGCCAGTTCGATCCGTGTCGCCACACGCAGCGCGGCATCAAGGTTCGACAAGGGTTCGTCGAACAGATAGACCTTCGGGTCGCGCACGATGGCCCGCCCGATGGCCACGCGCTGGCGCTGCCCGCCCGACAGCGCCTTGGGCAACCGGTCCAGATAGGGGGTCAGTTGCAGCATCCTGCCGGCGCGGTCGGTGGCCTCGCGGATTTCATCCTTCGACTTGCCGGCGATCTTCAGCGCGAAGGCCATATTGTCGCGCACGGTCATATGCGGGTAAAGCGCGTAGGACTGAAACACCATGGCAATGCCGCGCTGGCTGGGGGGGATGTCGTTCATCCGAACCCCGTCGATATGGAAATCGCCCCCGGTGATGCGTTCAAGCCCCGCGATCATGCGCAGAAGCGTCGATTTCCCGCAGCCCGAGGGGCCGACAAACACGATGAACTCGC
>JAUNTV010000132.1 GCA_030538515.1 Paracoccus sp. (in: a-proteobacteria) | reverse complement strand
TGACCGCGCTGATCGCGGCCATGCTGATCTATGCGCTGCGCCATCACCATCAGGGCGCGCCCGCGGACCGGACCTTTCTGGCGCTCATGGCCGATCGCAAGCTTGCGGCCACGCTTGGCGCCATGCTGAACGAACCGGGCGCGCCATGGACCATCGACCGCCTGGCCGAACGCGCCGTCATGTCGCGCGCCAGCTTCCTGCGCCGCTTTTCCGCCGCCACCGGGCGCGGCCCGGCCGATGTGCTGCTGGATATCCGCATCGCCCATGCCGCGCGCCTGCTGCGCGCCAGCACGCTTTCGCGAGATGAGATCATCAACCGGGTCGGCTACAGATCCGCCGCCGCCTTCGCCCGGTCATTCCGCCGCCGCACCGGCCAGACCATGACCCAGATGCGCCGCGCGGCCCAGCCCGGATGAAGGCCCCCTCAGGCCGGGTCTTCGCTGTGCTCCTCGTGAATATGGGTGGCCATGTCGGTCAGCATATCGCTGACATGGGCATCGGCGATCTGGTAGAAAACCTGGCGTGAGCGCCGTTCGGCCCGCACCAGCCGCGCGCCGCGCATCAGGCGCAGATGGTGGCTGACAAGGGTTTGCGACAGATCCAGCGCCTCGGCGATGGCACCGACGGATTGCGGGCCGGGCAGGCAGAAGATCAGGATGCGCAGCCGTGTCGGCTCGCCAAGCAGGCGGAATGTCTCGGCCAGGATGGTGATGTCATGCGGCGTCAGGCCGGGAAGCTCTTTCATGGCTGGCACGCCTTCAGCGCGGCGACGGGCTGCGCAAGGTTGCACCTGTCGCCTTCCTCTTCCCAGTCGATGGCGATGGTCGCATGCCCGATGCCGAAACCCTCGGCCAGTGCCCGCCCGACTGCGGCCTGCACCGCGCGCGGATCATGCCCTTCGGCGGGCCGGATATGCAGCGTCGCCAGCACCCGCGCCGAGGTGATCGACCAGACATGGACATGGCTGACCCCGGCCAGCCCCGGCACATGCGCGACCAGATAGTCCCTGACCCCGGACGGCGTGGCATTCTCGGGCGCGCCTTCCAGCAGGATATGGCCCGACTTGCCCAGAAGCGTCCAGGCGCTGCGCAGGATCAGCAGCGAAACCAGAACCGACAGGATCGGATCGATCGGCGTCCAGCCGGTATAGTAGATCACCACCGCCGCCGAGACCGCCGCGACCGAGCCAAGCAGATCGCCCACCACATGCAGCACCGCCCCCCTGATATTGACATGTTCCGTCTCGCCCCGCGTCAGGATCCACAGCACCAGCAGATTGACCAGAAGCCCCGTGACAGCCACCCCGAGCATCGGCCCGACCAGAATTTCGTAAGGTTCGCGGATGCGCCGCCAGGCCTCGTAAACGATCCAGACGGCGATGGCGAAAAGCGTGCCGGCATTGACGAAACCGGCCAGCACCTCAAGGCGCAGATAGCCGAAGCTGCGCTTTTCATCGGCCAGCCTGCGCCCGAAGCGGAAGGCCGCATAGGCAAGCGCCAGCGCCGCCGCATCGGTCAGCATATGCCCGGCATCCGCGATCAGCGCCAGCGAGCCCGAGATCACGCCCCCGATCACCTCGACGATCATGAAGGTGAAGATCAGAAAGAAGGACAGAAGCACCCGGCGCTCATTATCGCTGGTGACTGCGGGCGTATGGGAATGATCATGGCCGTGATCATGATCATGGCTGTGGTCGTGGTCGTGGTCGTGGTGATCCGGGGACATGTCTGGGACTCGCCTGTTGAAGATACGACACATGAATATATGTTCATATATCGACAGTCAAGCACCTTCCCCCGTCATGGACCGTTGTGGCCCCGGCAGGCGCATCGTATGGGATGAAAGGCCCGAGGGATCGCGATACGATGGATGCAGATGAGATCTGGGATGAACTGGAACGCACGCGCGTGGCGTGGTTCTATTTTGTCGGCGGGCTGACCCAGCAGGAAATCGCCTCGCGCATGGATATGACGCGGCTGCGCGTCAACAAGATCATCGGCCATGTCCGCGATCAGGGCGCGGTCAAGGTCGATCTGGGCCTGCCGCTGCGCGACTGCATCGCACTTGCCGAGGATCTGGCCCGGCGCTACGCGCTGCAAGACGTGACCGTCGTGCCCGATCTGCCCGATTTTCTGGAACAGAAGCGCGTCATCGGCGAGGCGGCGGGCATGATGGCCGATGCGCTGATCGGCGGGCGCGATCTGGGGATCGGGGTCGGCAGCGGGCGCACGCTTGGCTTCGCGGCGCGCAGGCTCAGCAAACATCCCCATCCCGACAGCTGGGTGGTCGGGCTGACCGGGGGGGTCACGCGCTCATCGGGCACCAATTCCTTCGAGGTCGCCACCGGCGTCGCCCGCCGTCTGGGGGTCGAATGCCACTACCTGACCGCGCCCTTGTTCTGCGCCTCGCCCGAGGGGCGCGAGATGCTGTTGCTGCTTGATGAGCTGACCGATGTGATGGCCCGGACCGAGATCGCCGATATCGGCATCACCTCCTGCGGGGCGTTAAGCGAAAACAACACCCTGACGCAGATCCGGGTGGTCAAGGACCAGTTGGACGAGATCCAGAAACTGGGCGCGGTGGGCGAGTTCCTGGGCTGCTTTCTGGATGCGCGGGGCCAGCCCATCGATCATTTCCTGAATGAATCGCTGATCGCGCTGCCGCCGGAAAAGCTGAAGCTGAAGCCGGTGTCGATCCTTGCCTCGGGCGGGATCGACAAGGTGGCGGTGATCCGTGCCATCCTGCGCGCGGGCTATGTCAACCGGCTGACCACCAATGAGGCCGTGGCCCGCGCCCTGATGGCCGGCCCGCGCTAGCTTTCTCGCGCGGCGCGCGCGCCCCGAAACCGCACGGTGCAGCCGGGGGCGCGGCGGTCGGTGCAGGCCAGCAAGCCCGCGCCCGTGCTGGCGGGAAGCGCGGTGTCATGAGCATTCATGTCAAAGAAGAAGCCCGCCCCGGAAAGCTATCCTGTCCCACCTCATGCCTGCTGGCGGGAAGCGCGGTGTCACCGGCTGGCCACCAATGATGCGGCCCGCGCCAGATCGCGCGATCTGTGCGTCACGCCACCCCGGATGGCGGCGTTTGCGCGACATTCGGCCCTGCCACCCGCGCCGCCCTGGCCGCCGCGACATCATCCGGGGCGGCGGCGCATCACAACATCCATGGACAAGCAGGAAGCCGGGCAGCGAAAGACGACCCTGCCCTGCCCCGCGCCGCCCGCCCCTGCCCCGCTAGCCCTGCCGCCCCGGCAGGGCGCGCGCCAATGCGTCGGCCATGGCGCGCAGGATCACGAAGGTCGAGGCCGCGCCGGGATCGACATGCCCGACCGAGCGCGCCCCGAGCTTCGCTGATCGGCCCCGGCGCGATTCCAGCGCGGCGGTCGCCTTCATCCCGCGCTCGGCCCCGTCACGGGCGGCCTGCATCACCTCAAGCTCGCTGGCTGCCGGGCCAAGCGCCTGCGCCGCCGCCACCGCCGGCACCCAGGCGTCGATCATGGTCTTGTCGCCCGGCTCGGCCCGGCCCCGGTCGCGCACCCCCTGCAGCGCCGCCGCCAGCCATTCGGCCAGTGCCGGCCCGTCCAGATTCTGCCGCCCCCCGACCGCCGCGCCCGCGCGCAGAAAGGCCGTCGCGTAAAGCGGGCCAGAGGACGCGCCCACCGCATCCAGAAAGGCCTTGGCCATGCGCTTGCAGCTTCCCTCGATCATCTCGTCTTCGGGTGCATTGGCCAAGGCGTTCTGCACCGCCTTCCAGCCGATTTCCATGGTGATGCCGTGATCGCCATCCCCGATCACCCCGTCCAGTTCCGACAGCCAGTCGCGTTCGGCGATGATCTGGCTGCCGGCCTCGGCCATCATCTGGCGGAAGATCGCGGGCGTCAGCAGCCCCCTGGTGATCAGCGCGGGCTGATGACGGGCGGCGGGCGCATCGGCCAGCGCCACATCCTCGGCGCGGCGCGCGCTGCGTGCCCCCCGCGTCGAGCCGCCGGTCAGATCGCCCTGGCTCAGCGCCACGCTGCGGCAGGGATGATCAAGCAGCATGGCCAGTTCGTCATCAAGCTGCATCAGCGTGACCGAGGCCCCCGCCATTTCCAGCGATGTCGCATATTCCCCCACCCATGAGCGGTGGATCGCAATGCCCCTTTCGTCCAGGATCTGCTTGACGCGGTTGAAGATCAGGTAAAGTTCGACCGGCGTGGTCGCGCCCAGACCATTGACCAGAACCGCCACCCGCACGCCCCGGTCCGGTTCCATTTCGGCCAGAATGGTCCCGACCAGCTCATCGGTGACGGCATCGGCGCTGGCAAGGGGGGCGCGGCGCATGCCCGGCTCTCCGTGCAGGCCCATGCCGATCTCCATCTCATCGGCGCCGATGTCGAAATTCGGCTTGCCGGTCTGGGGCAGCGAACAGGGCGACAGCGCCACCCCCATCGACAGCGTGGCGGCATTGGCCTTTTCAGCCAGCGCCTCGACACGGGCCAGCGGCTCGCCCAGATCGGCGGCGGCACCGGCGATCTTGAAGACGAAGAAATCGCCCGCGATGCCGCGCCGCTCAGCCTTGCGATCTGCGGGGGCCGAGGCCACGTCATCCGTAACCGCAAGCTGGCGCACGGCCATGCCGCCTGCGGTCAGCTCCTCAAGCGCCATGGTGAAATTCATCACATCGCCGGTATAATTGCCGTAAAGCATCAGGACGCCCGCGCCCCCATCGGCCTGACGCGCGGCATCGATGATCTGATCGGGCGCGGGCGAGGCGAAGATATTGCCCACCGCCGCCGCATCGGCCAGCCCGCGCCCGACATAGCCCGCAAAGGCCGGCTCATGCCCCGAGCCGCCGCCGATCACGATCCCCACCTTGCCGTCGCGCGGCCCGTCCACGGCCACGATGGCGCGGCCCGTCGGCCCCTCAAGCGCCAGAATATCGGGATGCGCGCCCACCATGCCCCGGATCATCTCGGCGATGATGTTTTCGGGGGCGTTAATCAGTTTCTTGCTTTTGCTCATGACATCAGATCTTTCACATCAAGAGACGTCGCGGCGGATATAGCGGCGGGAAAGCGCATCGAACGAGATCGCCAGCACCACGATCACACCCGAAACCACGCCCTGCCAATAGGGCGAGACCCCGAAAAGCACGATGATATTTTCGATAATGGCGATGATGGCGGCCCCGAATATCCCGCCAAGCGGCGAGCCGGTGCCCCCGGTCGTGGCCACGCCGCCGATCACGGCGGCCGCAATCGGTGCCAGCACCCATGCCTGCCCGATCGAGGGCTGCGCCGTGCCAAGGCGCGCCACCATCAGCACACCGGCAAGCGCCGACAGCATCCCCGCCAGCCCGAAGATCACCAGACGGATGCGGTTGACGCGAATCCCCAGCATGCGCGCCGCCGCCGCATTATTGCCGATCGCATACATATAGCGCCCCATCGGGGTTTTCACGGTCAGGAAAAGCGCGATCAGCAGGACCACGACCATCACGAGAAAGGGCACCGGCACGCCAAGCGCATCCCCCCGGCCCAGAAAGTGAATCTCCGAAGGAATGCCGGTGATCGCCACGCCCTTCGTCAGCACCAGAATGGCACCGCCGTAAATCCCGGCCATACCGATTGTCAGCACCAGCGAATGCAGCCCAAGCGCAGTGACCAGAAACCCGTTCAAGAGGCCAAGCGCCAGCCCCAGCAGAAGCGCCAGCCCGATGGCGACCCACGGGTCCGTGCCCGCCTGCACCATCAGCATGCCCGAAACCACCCCGCACAGCCCCCCGATGGTGCCAAGCGACAGATCCAGTTCGCCCAGGATCATCAGCGCGCTTTGCGCGATGGTCACGATGCCCACAAAGGCCAGCCCGCGCGCGATCACCGACATATTGTAAGCCGTCAGGAAATAGGGCGAGATCAGGCTGGAGATCACGAAGATCGCCACAAGTGCTGCGAAAACCCCGGCCAGCGGATTGCGCAGGATCACCCGCAACCATGAGGGGCGGCGGGTCCGGGGGGCGATGTCAGTGGACATGAAGGGTCTCCGTTTCAGGGCCGGGCGTGCCATCCGTGCCCGAGGCGAAGATCGCCCCGACCAGCACCTCGGCCAAGGTGGTCTCGGCGTCGAAATCACCGGTAATCGTGCCGCCGTGCATGGTGATGATGCGGCTGGCGCAGCGCCTGAGTTCGGTCATTTCCGATGAGATCAGGATGATGCCCACGCCTTCCTCGGCCAGCGTTTTCATGATGCGGTAGATCTCGGCCTTGGTGCGGATGTCGATGCCTTTCGTCGGCTCGTCGAAGATCAGGATGCGCGGGGTCGTGGCCATGGCGCGGCCGATGATGGCCTTTTGCTGATTGCCGCCCGAAAGCGTCGATATCTTCTGCCCCATGCCCGCCGCGCGGATGCCGTAATCATCGATGATCCTGCCCACGATGCCGCGTTCGCGCCGGGCATTGATCCCCGCCCGGCCCGAGGTCAGCGACAAAACCGAGATCCCGATATTCTCGCGCAGCGACAGAAGCGGGAAGATGCCGTGGTGCTTGCGCTCTTCCGACAGGTAAAGCATGCCCCCCGCGACCGAGGCCGCCGGATCGTTCAGCGCCCATGGCCTGCCCTCGACCGTGACCTTGCCCGCGCCCGCGCGCAGATAGCCGAAAATCGTCTGCATCAGTTCCGAACGCCCGGCCCCGACCAGCCCGGCAAAGCCCAGAATCTCGCCCCGGCGCAGCGTGAAGCTGGCGTCGCGGAAGCCCTGCCCGCAAAGACCATCGACCTGCATGATGATATCGCCTGCGGTGGTGGCGGGGCGGAAATGCGCGTCGATACGCACATCCCGGCCCGACATGGCGCGGATCAGCCCCGGTTCGTCAATCGCCCCGATCCGGCCTGCGCCGACCCTTTCGCCATTGCGCAGCACGGTGTAATCGTCGCCGATCTCGAAAACCTCGTCCATCTTGTGCGAGATGAAGACGATGGCGTGACCGCTGGCCAGAAACTCGCGGATGACCCGGAAGACGCGCCCGACCTCGGATGCGGTCAGGGCCGATGTCGGCTCGTCAAGGATCAGCACCTTCATGTCCCGGTTGGTCGAGGCCCGCGCGATCTGCAACAATTGCTGATCGGGCACGGGAATATCGCGCACCAGGTCAAAGGGGCGCGCCCGGATGCCGAAACGTTTCAGATAGGTTTGCGCCTCGGCCTCCATGCGGCTGCGATCCACAAGCCCGCCATGGCCGGTGCGCTCGAAGGGCATGAACAGGTTCTCGGCAACGGTCATCTCGGCAAACAGCGACAATTCCTGCGGCACATAGGCGATCTTGCGA
>JAUNTV010000131.1:6981-7317 GCA_030538515.1 Paracoccus sp. (in: a-proteobacteria) | reverse complement strand
CCCCAACGCCCGGCCCCGCCCGAGAGCGCCGGGCTCATGGTGCCTGATGCCGGGGGGGTGGAAACGGATGAAAATGCGCAGGATATTCCGCTATGGCAGGGGCTGGCGGAAAGCCCGCTGGCCTATCATTCCTGCCGTTTCAGCCTTCATCTTCTGGGCGTGCGTCATGATGAGCGCCCGCCCGTCACCTCGGCCGAAAACCCTGATTGCGGGATTGCGCGACCGCTTCACATTACCGAAATCCAGCCCGGCATCGCCATTGCCGGCGGCGCGATTATGCGCTGAGAGACCGCGCGCCGCCTTGCGCTATGGCTGCGCCTTGAGGCCGCGCCAGCG
>JAUNTV010000131.1:346-6971 GCA_030538515.1 Paracoccus sp. (in: a-proteobacteria) | reverse complement strand
CCGAAATCCTGCCCGGCACCGGTTATGAATGCCGCGCGCGGGTCGGCGGCGACGATGGCAGGATATCCGAGCATGCGTTTGGGAATGCTTTCGATATCAGCGGTTTGCGCCTGTCGGACGGCAGCACGATGATGATCGGCCCGCGTGACGGCAGCGGCGATATGGCCGAAGCGGTTCAGGCCGCGATCCGCGCTGGCGCCTGTCTTCATTTCAGCACCGTGCTTGGGCCCGGCTCGAATGCGGCGCATGACGACCATCTGCATTTCGACATTGCCGCGCGCCGGGGCGGATGGCGGATATGCGAGTAGCCTAGCGGTTGAGCAGTTCGAGATCCAGATAATCCGGGGTGAAGCGCGCCAGCCTGGCCATGCCCGGCCAGTCGAGGATCTCGATCTCGGTGCCCGCCCAACGAATCAGCCCGCGCTCGCGCAGATCGCGCACGGCCCGGTTGATATGGATCGGCGAATAGCCAAGGATGCTGGCCAGATCGCGTTGCAGAAGCGGCAGCGTGAAGGCATTGCCGCGCACCGCGCCCACCGATTTCAGTCGGGTATAGATCTCGCATAAAAGATGGGCGAGATGCGCGCTTGAGCGTAAAGACGCCGCCGCGACCAGCCATTGCCGGTGAATCGCCGCATCGATGGCGGTCGCCATCCACAAAAGCCGCGTCAGATGGGGCCATTCCTCGGTGATCTCGACCAGTTGGTCATGCGAGACATATTCAACCTCGGTCGGGCCCATGGCGATGATGCTGTGTTCCAGCCCGGCCAGCACGAAACCGTGCAGATCGACGAAATCGCCCGGCACATGCAGCGCGGTGATGACCTGCCCGGCATTGCCCGGCAGCTTGTGAACCCGCGCCGACATGCCCGAAAGCATAAGGCAGCTTTGCTCGACGATGACATCGCGGGCGACGATGATATCGCCCGTCGTAAAGCTGGCGCGACGGGTCTTGAGCGTTGAAAGCCGCTCTCGCTCGGCGGTGCTGAGCGCGTCCCGCCTTTCGAGGTATCGGATGAAATAATCTGACAGAGCCACAGCACTTCCCTAGCGAACCGCGCGAAACTGCATGTTTCGCCGTCAGATCGCAATCCGGCATCGGAATAACAATCGTTAAACCGGATGGGTTCCGTGGCCCGGTCGCGAACCGGTGAAACGCGGCTGGCCAAGGGCGTTCGCCAGCATGGTGAAACTGGCCGCCGCCCCTTGCGGGCTTTTCTGTGCGACCACCGCATCAAGGGCGGGGTAAAGGCGCACGGCCTCATCCAGCGCGGGGTCGGAACCCTGCGCGTAAAGGCCCGCCTTGATCATCAGCTCTGATTCGGCATAGGCGCCAAGGGCGGCGCGCGCCCGCCCGATCAGCTGGTTCTCGGCTTCGTTCGCGGCCTGCGGCAGCGCGCGAGAGACCGAGCGCAGCACATCCACCGCCGGAAAGCGCCCGCGTTCGGCGATGGCGCGGTCCAGCACGACATGCCCGTCCAGCACGCCGCGCAGGATATCGGCGATGGGTTCTTCCATGTCCGAACCGGCCACCAGAACGCTGAAGATCGCCGTGATGTCACCGGCATTTTCGCCGCCCGGCCCGGCGCGTTCGGCCAGCGACATGATCAGATGCGCGGTCGAGGGCGGAAAGCCGCGATCCGACGCCCCCTCGCCCGAGAGCAGCGCGATTTCCCGATGCGCCTCGGCGAAGCGCGTGATCGAATCGGCCAGAAACAGCACGTGGCGACCCTGATCGCGGAAATGCTCGGCCACGGCCATGGCGGCCCATGCGCAGCGCCGCCTGATCAGCGGCGATTTGTCCGAGGTCGCGGCAATCACCACCGCGCGCGCCATCCCTTCCGGCCCAAGCACGGTTTCGACGAATTCGCGCAGCTCGCGCCCGCGTTCGCCGATCAGGGCGATGACCACCAGGTCGGCCTCGATCCCGCGGGCGAGGTTCGACAAAAGCGTGGATTTACCCACGCCCGAACCTGCGAAAAGCCCGATTCGCTGGCCGCGCACAATCGGCAGAAGCGTGTCGAAAATCACCAGCCCGGTATTCAGCCGCCCGCCAAGGCGCTTGCGTGTGACCGCGGGCGGGGCCTCGGCCAGAAAGGCGCGTTCTGCGCGTCCGGGCGAAAGCGGGCGGCCGTCGATGGGGTTGCCGAAAGGGTCGATGATGCGCCCGATCCATGCGTCCGATGGTGCCAGCCGGGGGGCGAAAACCAGTTCGACCTGCGCCCCGATCGACAGCCCGTCAGAAGATGATTCGGTCAGGATATCAGCCAGTTGCGGCCCAAGGGCCACGATTTCGCCACCCATGCCGGTATCGGAGAAGATCACCCGGTCCCCGATGGCACCATGCGTGTTCAGCCCGCTGACGCGCACCAGCCCGGCGCGGATTTCAGCCACCACGCCGAAGTAGCGCGCAGGGCGCAGGCGGGTGATCCGGGTGGCGATTGATTCAAGTTTATTCATTTCCATGCCTCATCCCGGCGAATTTGCCGGCGCGAAACGGTTTTTAAACCAATTGGGGTTAAGACCGGGTTTATCGCGGCAGAGGAGAAGCCTCTTTGTTGGAAAAAATTGAGACCATTCAGATGGCGCGCGCCATGTCCGCCCATGCCGGCCAACGCGCGAAGCTGGTCGCAGGCAATGTCGCCAATGCGGATACGCCGGGCTATCTGCGGCGTGATCTGACGCCGTTCAGCGAAAGCTATCGCAGCGCGGGGACCAGCCCGATGCGGGCCACGCGCGCCGGCCATCTGGAAGGGCAGGGGGCGGCTGCTTCGGGGGCCCGCGTGGTCGAGGGAAGGACCAGCCAGTCGCCCAACGGCAACTCTGTCTCGCTTGAGGAAGAGATGGTGCGCACCGCCGAAATCAAGCGCCAGCACGAAACGTCGCTGGCGGTTTACCGTTCGTCGCTGACCATGCTGCGCAGCGCGCTTGGCCGAAGGGGTTGACCATGGACAGCAATATTTCCGCATCAAGCATCGCGGCTTCGGGGATGCGCGCGCAGGCCGATCGGCTGCGCCATATCTCGGAAAATATCGCGAATGCCGACACGCCCGGCTATCGCCGCAAGCTGGTCAGCTTCGAGAACGTGATGGAGGGCGGGCGCGCTTCCGGGCGGGTCGCGGCGTCGCGCCCGGTTCTCGACCGTTCTGATCTGCAAGAAATCTTCGATCCCGCCCATCCGCTGGCCAATGAGCATGGCTTCTATGACGGCTCCAACGTCGATCTGGTCGTCGAGATCGCCGACGCGCGCGAGGCCAGCCGCAGCTATGAGGCCAATCTGCGTGTCTTTGAACAGTCGCGGCAGATGTCTTCGTCGCTTCTTGATCTTCTTCGTCGCTGAAAGGGACCGCCATGATTTCCGCCAATAATGCCATTTCCGCCTATCTCCGCGCGACCGAGGCCGCGCCGCCCACGCAATCCGTCCCGACCAGGGCCGCGCAGGATTTCGAACGTGTCATGGCTGCCGCCGATCAGACCGCCATCGGTGCCATGTCCGGCACTGCCGACACGCATGCGCTTGTGCTGTCGCTGACCGAAGCGGAACTGGCGCTCGATGCGGCCGTGGCCATTCGCGACAAGGTGGTCGAGGCCTATCAGGAAATCCTCAGGATGCCGGTGTAAGATGGATGAGAACCTGATCTTCGACCTGACCCGGCAAGCGCTTTGGATCGCCGTGCGCATGGCCGCGCCGCTGCTGGCGGTGGCCCTGGTGACGGGGGTTCTGGTGGGGCTGTTTCAGGCGCTGACCTCGGTGCAGGAAATGACGCTGACCTTCGTGCCGAAGGTGGGCGTGATGCTGGCGGTGTTCTGGGTCTCGATGAGCTTCATGACCGCTATTCTGGCGGGTTTCTTCACCGACAGCCTCGTGCCCCTGATGCAGGGGGGATGAGGGATGGATAACGCGATCTATGCCAACCTGACCCGCCAATCCGGCCTGATGCGCGAAATGCGTGTCATCGCCAATAATATCGCCAACGCCGAAACCACCGGGTTCCGTCGCGAAGGGGTGATATTTTCGGAATATCTCGCGGTGACGGGGGATGGCCGCGACGGGCTGTCGATGGCCAATGCGCGCGGCAGGCTGCTGGATCTGGGGCAGGCCGGGATTTCGCTGACCGGCGGCAATTACGATCTGGCCATTGACGGGCCGGGCTTTTTCGCGGTCGACACGCCTGATGGCGTGAAGATCACCCGCGCGGGTGCCTTCATGCCCTCGGCCGAGGGGGTGCTGGTCAATGCCGATGGTCATCGCCTTCTGGACGAGGGGCAGGCCCCCATCGCGGTGCCGCCCGGTGCCGCCGTTGCCATCGGCCCCGACGGCACGATTTCCGCCGATGGCGAGCAGATCGGGCGTGTGGGGCTGTTTCTGCCCGCTGACCCCAATGGCCTGACGCGCTCGGGCGGGACGCTTTTTTCATCGCCCGCCGGGCTGGAACCGGCAGTGGACAGCCGCATCCAGCAGGGCTTTCTGGAAGGCTCCAACGTCAATCCCATACAGGAAATCAGCCGCATGATCGAAGTGCAGCGCGCCTATGAAATCGGCCAGAGCCTGCTTGAAACCGAAGACAAGCGCATCCGCGACACCATCGCCTCACTCACCCGTTAACGGAGTCCCCCATGAAGGCCCTTCAGATCGCCGCCACCGGCATGAGTGCGCAGCAAACCCGCGTCGATGTCATTTCGAACAACCTCGCCAATATGTCGACCACCGGCTACAACGCCCGGCGCGCCGATTTCGCCGATCTGCATTACCAGCAGGCGGTGCGCCCCGGCACGATTTCCGCAGCTGACGGCACGGTCATCCCGGCAGGTATCCAGATCGGGCTTGGCGCGCGGCCCACGGCCGTGACCATCACCATCGCCCAGGGCACGTTAAGCGCGACCGCGGGCGAATTGGATCTGGCCATCGACGGCCACGGCTATCTGGAAGTCACGCTGCCCTCGGGCATGGCGGGCTATACCCGCGACGGGGCGCTGAAACGTTCGGCCGACGGGCTGATCGTGACATCGGACGGCTATCCGGTCGCGCCGGGCATCACCATTCCCGATGACGCCCGCAGCATCACCATCAATGCCGATGGCGAGGCCTATGCCTTTTTCAACGATCAGGTCGATCCTGAGCTTCTGGGCCAGTTCAGCCTTGCTGCCTTCACCAATGAAAAGGGGCTTGAGGCGATCGGTTCGAACCTGTTTCTGGAAACCAATGCCTCGGGCCCGGCGCTTGTCGCGCTTCCGGGGCAGGATGGGGTCGGCACCCTCAGGCAAGGCTATCTTGAGGAAAGCTCGGTCGATCCTGTGCGCGAGATCACCGAACTCATCAAGGCGCAGCGCGGGTATGAGCTGAACGCCAAGGTCATCACCGCCGCCGATCAGATGCTTGGCGCAACCGTGCAGGTGCGCTGATGAAGGTATGGCTTCTTTCCGCGCTGATGGGGGCGCTGCCGGTGATGGGGGATGCCGCCATCGTGGCGGCGCGCGATCTGCCGGCAGGCACGCTGATCACGCCCGAGGATCTGGCCTGGGACGAAACCGTCCCCGGTGGGCTAAGCGACCCCGATCTGGCCGTCGGCAAGCAGGTCCGCGTGGCGATCTATCGTGGCCGCCCGGTTGTGCCGGGTGCGCTGCGCGTGCCTGTGCTGGTCAGCCGCAACCAGATCGTGCGCATCACCTTCGACAGCGGCGCGCTGCGGATCGAGGCCGAGGGCCGCGCCCTGTCCGAAGGCGCGGCGGGTGACATGGTGCGGGTGATGAACCTGTCCTCGCGCAAGACGCTTTCGGCCCTTGTGACCCCCGACGGCACGCTTCTGGCCGCTGCCGGCCATATGGAGATGAAATGAACCGCCTTACCCTTCTTCTTGCCGGCACCGTGATTGCCACGGCAGCCGCCTGCGCGCGCACCGATCATCTTGGCCGCGCGCCGACCATGACCGCCCCGCAAAGCACGCCCGAATTCGTCGCCATGACAGAGCCGGTGCTGAACCTGCCCCAAGGTCCGCAGCGCCCGGAATCCAGCGCCTCGCTTTGGGCGGGGGAACGCAACTCGCTTGTCCGCGACCGCCGCGCCGCCAGCCGGGGCGATATCCTGACCGTGGTGATCGAAATCGACGACCGGGCTGAAATCTCGAACAGTTCCAGCCGTTCGCGTGCCGCCGCCGACGCCGTGCGTATCCCGGAATTCGGCGGGCTGCCGCAAAGCCTGGACGGGCGCATGACCGAAGGGGCCTCGATGGGCAGGCTGGTCGATGCGGATGCTTCCTCCTCCTATCGGGGCAATGGCAAGGTCTCGCGCCGCGAAAAGCTGATGCTGCGGGTGGCGGCGACCGTGATCGACCGGCTGCCCAACGGCACGCTGCATATTCAGGGCAGTCAGGAGGTGCGGGTGAATTTCGAACTGCGCGAGCTGACGGTTTCCGGCTTCGTGCGGCCTGAGGATATCGGACGCAGCAATGAGGTCGCCTATGACCGTATCGCCGGCGCGCGGATTTCCTATGGCGGGCGCGGGCAGATCAACGATGTGCAGCAGCCGCGCTATGGCCAGCAGATCGCCGATATCCTGCTGCCTTACTGAAGGGTTGTCCGATGAAGAAGCTGATTGCGCCCCTTGCCATCCTGATCGCTATCGCAG
>JAUNTV010000131.1:0-336 GCA_030538515.1 Paracoccus sp. (in: a-proteobacteria) | reverse complement strand
CCGGGGAATTGCTTGGTGCGGGCAGGCAGGCTCCGCCTGCGGCGGATATGGCGGATGCGGACGGCCAGGCCGCGCCCGCGCGCAAGGCATCAGGGACTATGGGTTACTACCGTTTCCCGACGCAGTTCTTCGTGCCGGTCATGCATGGTGACCGCCTGAACGGCATTGTGGTCCTGACACTGGTTCTGGAAATGCCGGCCGAACTGCAAGAGGATGTCTATAAAAGGGAATTCCGGCTGCGCGACGCAATGCTGCGTAGCCTGATGATCCATGCCAATACCGGCGGGTTCGACGGCAATTTCACCACCGAGCCAAGAATGCGCCGCTTGCGAGAGG
>JAUNTV010000130.1 GCA_030538515.1 Paracoccus sp. (in: a-proteobacteria) | reverse complement strand
GCTCCATCCGCCATGCGGTCAGGTCGATCTGGCCGGTTTGCAGCGCGGTGAACACGCCCTCGGCATCGGCATAGACGCGGAACTCAAGCGCATCGGCGGCGATATTATCGGCGTTGAAGTGATCGGGGTTCTTCGACAGCGCCAGCAATTCGCCACGGTCGAAACGCTGATGAATGAAGGGGCCGGAACCCACGGTCGGCGTGTTTTCCGGGGTCAGGTCCTCGGGGTTTTCGATCTCGCCCCAGATATGTTCCGGCAGGATCGGGATCTGCGAAAGCGAGATCGACGCGAAAGAGGCCGTCGGCGCGTTCAGATGGAACAGCACCGCCCCGTCCTCGGCGACCTCGGCCCGGTCCATCGGCGCCAGATAGGCGTCGAAATAGGCGTAAGACGAGGATTTATAAAGATTATATGTGAAGGCCACATCCTCGGGGCGCACCGGCTGGCCGTCATGGAAGGTCATGCCGTCGCGCAGCACCACGCGGATCGTGGTCGGGTCCACCGCCTCGACCGTTTCGGCGGCCCATGGCAGGGGCTCGACCTCAGGCGACAGGCGCACCAGCCGGTCATAGTAAAGCCGCATCCATTTCCAACCCCAGACCGAGGTTGACGCCAGCGGGTTGATGTTGTCAGGCTCCTGCGGGCCACCGACGCGCAGCGTCGTGCGCTCGGTCAGGGGGCGGGCTTCCATCGGCATCCATTCGGAATAAAGCGCCTCGCCGGCCATGGCGTTCAGATTGTCCCAGTTATGCTTGTTATAGCCGACCACCTCGTCACGGTAAAACAGCACCGCCAGGGGCGCGTCGGGCATGTAAAGCTCCTGCATCTGATGCACGATCTGCTGGCGGGCGTCGCGGTCGAATTCGGCCGATTGCGCGTCATAAAGCGCGTCGAATTCGGGGTTTTCATAGCCGCCGGCGTTATTGCCGCCGGGTTCGGCGCGGCGGCCATCCAGCGTGCCAAGGAAGAATTGCGGGTCCAGACGGTCGACACGCCCTGACCAGCCGATGATCGTGGCGTCGAAATCCTGCTGATCATAGAAGCGGCCAAGCAGGGTCGAGAATTCCAGCGGGGTCACGTTGACCTCCAGCCCAAGGTCGCGCCAGGCATCCGCGACGATATAGGCGCTTTCATAGCGGATCGGGTCATAAGCCTGCGTGGTGGTCAGCAGTTCGATCGCGGGCAGGCGCTCTTGCGCGGATGCGGGCGCGGCCAGCATGAAAGCCGCCGCCACGCTGCCCAGAAGGGCATGTGCTTGTTTCATATCATCGTCTCCCTGTTTTCGCGTTTTCCCGGCGGATCGAGGCTGTTCGCGAAAGCCTTCGAACAAATGCCGGATCGGATTGTCTTTTTTATGCAGAATCAGGCTAGGCGAAGGCGGCGGAAGCGGTCAAGCATTCCGGCAAAGAAAGTGACGCGCCGCGCCACGCGAAAAAAGAACCGCCCAGGTTGCGTGGCCCGTGAAAATTCGCCATGAACGAATTTCGGGCGTCCGCCCGCCGAATGCCACGTGAAAGCAAATGCGCCATGAACGCGAATGATCCGGTTTCTCAGCGTCTTGAGATCACGCGGCAGGGCGATGCCCTGCTGCTGGCCGGGCGGCTGGAACTGCGCGATCTGCCGGATGCCTCGGCGCTGCAAGGGGTGGCGCGGCTCGATCTGGGCGGGGTGACGGCGCTGGATACGGCGGGCGCGTGGTTTCTGGAAAATGCGGCAAGGCAGGGTGTCGCGCTTGGCGGGCTGCATGAGCGTCAGCAGGCGCTGATGAAGGCCGTGGCCGCTGCCTGGCCCAAACCCGACCCGCCCGCGCCGCCCGCGCGTCGCGGCATCGTGCAGCAGGTCGAGGCGCTTGGCCGCCGCGTCGCGGGTTCGGCGGGCTATATTGCGGCGCTGACGGAATATCTGGGCCGGTTTCTGGCGCGCCTTGGCCATGGGCTGACACATCCGCGCGCCCTGCGCCTGACCGCGCTGACGCATCACTGCCAGCAGGTCGGGCTGGCCGCCGTGCCCATCGTGCTGACGATTTCCTTTCTGATCGGCGTCGTCATCGCCTATCAGGGCGCGTGGCAATTGCGGGCCTTCGGGGCCGAGATCTTCACCGTCGATCTGGTGGCGATTTCGGTTTTGCGCGAACTGGCGGTGCTGCTGACCGCCATCGTCGTCGCCGGGCGCACGGGGGCAGCCTTTACCGCCGCCATCGGCGCGATGAAGATGCGCGAGGAAGTCGACGCGATGCGCGTGCTGAATATCAACCCCGATGACGCGCTGATCGTGCCGCGCATTCTGGCGCTTGTGCTGATGATGCCGATCCTTGCGCTTCTGGCCGATCTGGCCGGGCTGACGGGGGGCATGATCATGGCATGGGTGACGCTGGATATCACGCCCCAGATGTTCCTGCACCGGGTGGCCGAAAACGTCACCGTCAACCACGCCGCCGTCGGGCTTGCCAAGGCACCGGTCTTCGGGCTGCTGATCGGGGTGATCGGCTGCCATGCGGGCATGCAGGTGGGCGGCGATACGGAATCGCTTGGCCGGCGGACCTCGCAATCGGTGGTGGCGGCGATTTTCGCGGTGATCCTTGCCGATGCGCTTTTCTCGATCTTCTTTGCGCAGGTGGGCTGGTGAGCGAACCGATCATCAAGGTGCGCGGTCTGGTCACGCGCTTTGGCCGCAATACCATCCATGACGGGCTGGACCTTGATGTCCGGCGCGGCGAGATTCTGGCCATCGTGGGCGGGTCCGGCACGGGGAAATCGGTGCTTTTGCGCACCATCGTCGGGCTGCAAAAGCCGCAGGCCGGCAAGATCGAGGTCGCGGGCATCGACGTGCTCAACGCCTCCCCGCGCGAGATGGCGCGGCTGGACGGGATCTGGGGCGTGATGTTTCAGGACGGGGCGCTTTTCTCGACGCTGACCGTGCGCGAGAATGTCGAGGTGCCGATGCGCACCACCCGCCTTGACGGCGCGCGGCGCCGGGCAATTGCGGATCTGAAGATATCGATGTCGGGGCTGCCCTGGAACGCGGGTGACAAATACCCGTCCGAGCTTTCGGGCGGCATGCGCAAACGCGCCGGTCTGGCGCGCGCGCTGGCGCTTGATCCGCAGGTGGTGTTTCTGGATGAACCCACGGCGGGGCTGGACCCGATCGGGGCCAGCGAATTCGACCGGCTGATCGTGGGGCTGCGCGACGCGCTTGGGCTGACGGTGTTTCTGGTCACGCATGACCTTGACACGCTGCACGCCTGCGCCGACCGCGTGGCCGTCCTGTCCGAGCGCCGCGTGCTGACCACCGGCACCATGGCCGAGATGCGCGAAGTGGATAACCCATGGGTGCAGGAATATTTCAACGGGCCAAGGGCGCGCGCCGCCCTGGCAGATGCGGCACAGGCATCAGGAAAGGGCTGAGATGGAAACCAAGGCGAATTACCTCCTGATCGGCGCGTTCACTATCGCCGGTTTTTTTGGGCTTCTGGCCTTTCTGATGTGGCTGATGGGGCACGACAACCAGGGCGATTTCGACGATTACTTCGTGCTTTTCCCCGAAATCGGCGGGATTTCGGCGGGAACGCAGGTGCAGTTCTCGGGCGTTCCCGTGGGGCAGGTGACGGATATCCGGCTGGCCCCCAACGGAAGTGTTCGGGTGCAGATGCGTCTGCGCGAGGACACGCCCATCCGCACCGACAGCGAGGCCGTGATGATGCCGCAGGGCATCACCGGGCTGTCGCTGGTTTCGGTCTCGTCCGGCTCGGCCTCGGCAGAACTGCTGGAACCGGCGGCGGACGGGGCCATGCCGCAGATCCGGGCCGGGCGCTCGGTGCTGGATTCGCTGACCGAAAGCGCCCCGGCCCTTCTGGATGAGCTGCGCCATTCCGCCGAACAGCTTGGCCATTTGCTCAGTGACGACAATATCAGCCGCGCCAATGCGGTGCTGGCGAATGTCGAAAGCGCGTCGGCCAATCTGGATCAGGCGATCAGCGATGTTTCCGCCGCGGTTGAGGGCGTGGCAGAGGTGGCAACGACTTTGGGCGAGTTCTCCAAGCAGTTCGACGGGCTTGGCGCGCAGCTTCAGACCACGCTCGGCAGCGCGGATGAGGCCGCCCGCCAGATCGCCCATGCCGCCGAAGGGGTGGGTCAGATCGATTTCGCCGGCATCTCCGGCGAGGCGCAGGGGATTCTGGCCGATCTGCGGGTCATGCTTGGCTCGGATGATGCGGCGGAGCTGCCGCGCAACCTCTCCGATACGCTGGCCGCCGCGACCGGGCTGATGAATGATCTGCGCGAGGGCGGCGCGGTCGAAAAGCTGAACGAGACGCTGGAACAGGCCAGCCGCGCCGCGAACCGCGTGGCCGAGGCCGCCGACGGGCTGCCCCAGCTTTCGACCCGCGTGCAGCAACTGGCCGCACGCGCCGAAGGGGTTATCGCCAGCTTCGGCGCGAATGCGGCGCTGCAAAGCGATGCGCGCGGCGCGCTGCGCGAACTGGGCCGCGCGGCAGCGGCAGTGGCCTCGACCGCGCGCTCGATCGAACGAAACCCCAGTGCCCTGATCCGCGGCCGCTGAAAAAAGCCCGCTCAAGGATGCCGAAGACCGGCGTTTTATCGGCCCCGCCGCGCCACGGCTGGCTGCATTGGCGCATGCGCCCCAAGCGCATACCGGCCATGCGACACGCAGGCTTTCCCCGAAACAGGCACCGGTTTTCCAGGCCATATGCGCAGCGTGACGTGCTGATCCAAGGTCGCCCCTGGGCAAGGAAGGAACCGCAAAAGCGGCTTTCTACCTAGCGGCGCAATGTGATACCGGCAGCTTCCCGGTCCCATGTTCGCGGGCCGCGTCCGCGTTCGCGCAGAAGGAATTTCTGGACCTTGCCATTCGCGGTTCTGGGAAGGTCGGCCATGAATTCGACGAAGCGCGGCACGGCGAAATAGGCCATCTTCCCCTCGCAATGGCGGATGATCGCGGCGGGGTCTGCTGTGGCACCGTCGTGCAGCACGATGGCGCACATGACCTCATCCTCGGCCAGTTCCGAGGCAGCGGGATAGACCGCCACCTCGGCGATGGCGGGATGGGCGATCAGCACCTGCTCGACCTCGTAGGATGAAATATTCTCGCCCCGGCGCCGGATCGTGTCCTTCATGCGGTCGAGAAAGCGGTAGTAGCCGTCGGCGTCGCGCACCAGCCGGTCGCCGGTATGCAGCCAGAGATTGCGCCAGGCTTCGGTGGTTTTCTCGGGCATGCCGAAATAGCCAAGCGACATGGCGAAAGGCTCATCGGCGCGGATGACCAGCTCTCCGGGCTGGCCATCGGGCAGGGGGTTATCGGCCTCATCGACGATGCGGACCTGAAAGCCGGGCAGCAGGCGGCCAAGCGTGCCGGGGCGGATGGTGTCGCGCGTCGCCCCGATGACCACATTGCTTTCGGTCGCGCCATAGCCGTCCAGCAGCAGGATGCCGGTGCGCCGCGTGAATTCCGCCGCTGCCGGGGCCGGCACGCCCGGTGCCAGCGCCACGCGGACCCGGTGGCCGCGTTCCTGGGCGCTTTCGGGGCGCGAGAGCAGCATGGGCACCATCGCGCCAAGCACATAGGTCACAGTCGCGCCAGATCCCGCCATCGCCGCCCAGAAGCCCGAAACCGAAAACCGCGTCTCGACCACCTGATGCCCGCCGTGAAGCAGCGCCTGAAAGAAGCAGTTCAGCGCGTTGGTATGGAAAAGCGGCAGCGGCGTATGCAGCACATCGCCCTGCGTCAGCCCCAGCATATGGCCCGTATAGACGCCCCACCAGAAGAATTGCGCATGCGGGCAGACGACGCCCTTGGATGGCCCGGTCGTCCCCGATGTATAAAGGATCGTCAGCGGGGCATCGGGGGCAAGGGCTGCGGGCGGGGCCTCGGCCTCAGGGGTGGGCAGGCGTTCGGCGTGGATGCCGGGCAGCACGGGCAGCGCACCATCCCCGATCAGCCAGAGCCGGGTCAGCGCCAGATCACCCGGATCGATCGTATCCAGAGCGTCCAGCAGGCTGTCTTCGATCACCAGCAGGGTCGCGCCGCAATTCGACAGGATATGCTGCAACTGATAGCCGCGCGCGGCGGTGTTGATCGGGACCGAGACCGCCCCCGTCCAGCCGCAGCCCAGGAAAAGCGGCATGAACGCGGCGCGGTTGCCGCAAAGGATCGCCACCCGGTCGCCCGGTCCGATCCCCGCCGCCTGAAGCGCGAAACCCGCCCGTGCCGCCGCCTGACGCATGCCTTCATAGCCAAGATCAAGCCCGGCGCATGAAAACAGCGGCTGATCGCCGAATGCTGCCGCGCGGCTTGCCAGAAGATGCGGCAGCACCCGCGTTTCGGGCGGGAATTCCGCTTTCAGCGCCTCGATTTCTGCCATGGCCTTCGTTCCTTCCTTCCCGTCCTGGGTGATTGCGGCGCGCCCTTGCGCGATCAGGCGAGGCTTAGCGTCACATCGATATTGCCGCGTGTCGCATTGGAATAGGGGCAGACCTGATGCGCCTTTTCCATAAGCGCGCGGGCGTCCTGATCCGAAAGGCCGGGCAGCGAGACGGCCAGCCTGACCGCCAGCCCGAAGCCGGTCGGCACCGGGCCGATCCCGACCGTCGCCCGGACCGAGGCATCATCGGGCACCGCGATCTTCGCCTGCCGGCCCACCGCCTTCAGCGCGCTGAGAAAGCAGCCCGCATAGCCGGCAGCGAACAGTTCTTCGGGATTGGTGCCCTCGCCGCCAGGGCCGCCCAGCTCTTTCGGCATGGTCAGTTTCAGCGACAGGCTGCCATCGGCGCGGCGTGCCTGACCATCGCGCCCGCCAGTCGCGGTCATTTCAGCGGAATAGAGGATCTTTTCGGGTGTCATCGGGATCATTCCTTTTGGCTGTCAGGGGACGGGATCAGTGGCTTCAGTCTTCACAGCGCCACCGGAAAGGCCAGCCAGCCTATGCCGGGATCAGCGCCAGAACACGCAAGGGGCTGCCGGTGCCGCCCCTGATCTTCAGCGGCGGCGCGATCAGCACGGCCCCGGTCGGCGGCAACTGGTCCAGATTGCAAAGGCATTGCAGCCCGTATCGGCCCGCCCCGTGCAGCGTGAAATGGGCCGGATAGGGCGGCTGGTAATGGGCGGCCTGCCCGGCATCGGTGCCCACGGTTTCGGTGCCGAAGCCGCGAATGGCGCGGTCCTCGACCAGAAGGCGGATGGCGGCGGGCGTGGGGCCGGGGGAATGGGGGCCATCCTCGCGCAGGTTCAGATAGCTGTCATTGCTGCGTTTCGACCAATCGGTGCGCATCAGAACCCAGGTGTCGGGGGGGATGGTGCCGTGGAC
>JAUNTV010000129.1 GCA_030538515.1 Paracoccus sp. (in: a-proteobacteria) | reverse complement strand
CGCAGGCGCGCCGGTCGCGGGGTCATTCCATCTCGATCAGCAGATCCTTTGCATCGATCTGCTGGCCCGGCGCGGCGTTGACGGCTTTGATCACGCCTGCGCGTTCAGCGTGGATGGCGGTTTCCATCTTCATCGCCTCGATGGTCAGCAGCAGGTCGCCCGCATTCACCTTCTGGCCCGGCGTGACCGCGACCGTCGCCACCACGCCGGGCATGGGCGCGCCGATATGGGCGGGATTGGCCGGGTCCGCCTTGGGGCGCGCGGCGATGGCGGCACCTTCGGCGCGGTTGGGCACGCGGATGATGCGGGGCTGGCCGTTCAACTCGAAGAACACCTTCACCTCGCCCTTCTCATCGGTTTCGCCGATGGCCTGAAGGCGGATCTCCAGCGTCTTGCCGGGGCCGATCTCGGCGGTGATCTCATCGCCCGGCTCCATCCCGTAGAAGAAATTGCGCGTGGGCAGGCTGCGGACGGGGCCATAGATGCGATGCCGGCCCATGTAATCCAGAAAGACCTTGGGATACATCAGATAGCCGGCCAGATCCTCATCATCGACGGCCTTGCCCTCGAGCTGCCCGGACAGATCGGCGCGGACGGCTTCCAGATCCACCGGCTTCATGCTGGCGCCGGGGCGGGTGGTCACGGGGGCCTCGCCCTTGAGGATCTTCTTCTGCAAGGCCTCGGGCCAGCCACCGGGGGGCTGGCCAAGATTGCCGCGCATCATGTCGATCACGCTGTCGGGAAAGACCACATCGGTGCCGGGGTCCTCGACCTGCGCGCGCGTCAGGTTCTGGCTGACCATCATCAGCGCCATATCACCCACCACCTTCGAAGAGGGCGTGACCTTCACGATATCGCCGAACATCTGGTTCACATCGGCATAGGCCTGCGCGACCTCGTGCCAGCGGTCTTCCAGCCCCAGACTGCGGGCCTGCGCCTTGAGATTGGTGAACTGCCCGCCGGGCATTTCATGAAGATAAACCTCGGAGGCCGGGGCCTGAAGCCCGGATTCGAAGGCCGCGTAATCGGCGCGCACACGTTCCCAATAGTTCGAGATCTCGCGGATGGCGGCAATATCCAGCCCGGTGTCGCGCCCGGTCCGCGCCATGGCTTCAACCACCGAGCCAAGCGTGGGCTGGCTGGTATTGCCCGAAAGCGCATCCATCGCGCCGTCCACGATATCGACGCCCGCCGCTGCCGCCGCCAGATAGCTGGCACCGCCCATGCCCGAGGTATCATGCGTGTGGAAATGGATCGGCAGCCCGACCTCATCCGTCAGCGCGCGCACCAGACGGGTTGCGGCGGCGGGCTTCAAAAGCCCCGCCATATCCTTCAGCCCAAGGATATGCGCGCCCGCATCCCGCAGTTCTTTCCCCATGGAAACATAGTATTGCAGGTCATATTTCGCACGATCCGGGTCGTCGATATCGCCGGTATAGCAGATCGCCGCCTCGCAGATCTTGCCGGTGTCGATCACCGCATCCATGGCGACGCGCATGTTTTCCACCCAATTGAGGCTGTCAAACACGCGGAACACGTCGATGCCGGTTTCGGCGGCCTGACGCACGAAAGCCTGCACCACATTATCGGGGTAATTGGTGTAACCCACCCCGTTCGAGGCCCGCAGCAGCATCTGCGTCAGCAGATTGGGCATGGCCGCGCGAATGTCGCGCAACCGCTGCCAGGGGCATTCCTGCAAGAAGCGATAGGCCACGTCAAATGTCGCGCCCCCCCAGCATTCCACGCTGAAAAGCCCCGGCAGATTGGCCGCATAGGCGGGCGCCACGCGGATCATGTCGATCGAGCGCATCCTGGTGGCCAGAAGCGACTGATGCCCGTCGCGCATGGCGGTATCGGTCATCAGAAGCCGCGACTGCGCCCCCACCCAGTCGGCCACGGCCTGCGCGCCTTTTTCCTCAAGCAATTGCCGGGTGCCAGCGGGCGGGGGCTCCACGCGCGGCTGCGGCGCGACGGGCGGGCGCGCCTCGGCCGCGGGAACCGCGCGGCCTGCGGTCTCGGGGTGGCCGTTCACGGTGATATCGGCCAGATAGGTCAGGATCTTCGTCGCCCGGTCACGGCGGGTGTGGAACTCGAACAGGCCCGGCGTGGTATCGATGAATTTCGTCGTATAGGTGTCGTCAAGAAATGTGGGATGTTTCAGAAGGTTGATGACGAAATCGATATTGGTGCTGACACCGCGCACGCGGAATTCGCGAAGCGCGCGGTCCATGCGCCGGATCGCCTGATCAGGCGTCTGCGCCCATGCCGTGACCTTGACCAGAAGCGAATCGTAATAGCGCGTGATCACGCCGCCCGCATAGGCCGTGCCGCCGTCCAGGCGGATACCCATGCCCGTCGCGCTGCGATAGGCGGTGATACGGCCATAATCGGGGATGAAATTGTTCTGCGGGTCCTCGGTCGTGACGCGGCATTGCAGCGCATGGCCCGAAAGCGTGACGTGATCCTGATCGGGCACGCCGGTCGCCTCGGCCAGCCGCGCCCCTTCCGCGATGCGGATCTGGGCCTGCACGATATCGATGCCGGTGACTTCCTCGGTCACGGTATGTTCGACCTGGATGCGGGGGTTGACCTCGATGAAATAGAAAGCACCGCTGTCCATATCCATCAGGAATTCAACGGTGCCCGCGTTCTGATAGCCGACCGCCTGCCCGATCCGCAGCGCCAGTTCGCAGACCTGCGCCCGCTGCGCATCGTCCAGATAGGGCGCGGGCGCGCGTTCGACCACCTTCTGATTGCGCCGCTGCACGGTGCAGTCGCGTTCGTAAAGATGGTAAAGCCCACCATGCGTATCGCCCAGAAGCTGCACCTCGACATGGCGGGCGCGCAGGATCATCTTTTCCAGATAGCCCTCGCCATTGCCGAAAGCGGCCTCGGCCTCGCGCCGGCCCTCGCGGACCTTCTCGGCCAGTTCCTCGGGGGTGTTGATCGGGCGCATGCCGCGCCCGCCGCCGCCCCAGCTTGCTTTCAGCATCAAGGGATAGCCGATCGCCCCCGCCTCGGCGCGGATGGCGTCGAAATCATCGCCCAGAACTTCCGTCGCGGGGATCACCGGCACACCCGCCTTGATCGCCACCCGCCGCGCGCTTGCCTTGTCGCCAAGCGCGCGCATGGTCGCGGCGCGCGGGCCGATGAAGATGATGCCTGCCGCCTCGCAGGCATCGACCAGTTCGGGGTTTTCCGACAAAAGCCCATAGCCCGGATGGATCGCATCCGCGCCCGACAGCTTCGCCACGCGGATGATTTCCGGGATCGACAGGTAAGCCGCAACCGGGCCAAGCCCCTCGCCGATGCGGTAAGCCTCATCCGCCTTGAAGCGGTGAAGGCCAAGCTTGTCCTCCTCGGCATAGACGGCAACGGTGGTCTTGCCCAACTCATTGGCGGCCCGCATGACGCGGATGGCGATCTCGCCGCGGTTGGCGATCAGGATCTTGCGGATTTCGCGCATGGCGCACTCCCGATATTATGCTGCACTTGCAAAGAAGAATAACCAAGGATGGCGGCTTGTAAACGCGCGATGATGATGGCGCGCCTGCTCAGCCCGCCAGTTCGACCCAGACCGGCACGTGATCTGACGGCTTATCACCCGCGCGGACATCCCGGTCCGCACCAGAATCGATCATGATATCAGCAGCCTGCGGTGACAACATCAGGTGATCGATGCGAATGCCGTTGTCGCGCCGCCAGGCCCCGCCCTGGAAATCCCAGAACGTAAACGGCCCGCGCGTGCCGAACGGGTCGCGGATGCGCAGCGCATCGGTCCAGCCCTGCGCTGCGATGCGGCGAAAGGCGGCGCGGCTTTCAGGCAGAAACAGCGCATCTTCCAGCCAGTCACCGGGGCTGGCGGCATCGCGCGGCTCGGGGATGATATTGTAATCGCCCAGCATCACCACCGGCATTTCACTGGCCAGAAGCGCGGCCGCACGGGTCCGCAGCCGTTCCATCCACGCCAGCTTATAGTCATATTTCGGCCCCGGCGCGGGATTGCCGTTGGGCAGGTAAAGCCCCGCCACGCGGATCGCGCGGCTGCCGATCACGGTGGCCTCGATATAGCGGGCCTGCTCGTCGGCATCGTCACCGGGCAGGCCGCGGGTCACGTCCTCAAGCGGCAGGCGCGACAGCAGCGCGACCCCGTTGAACCCCTTCTGGCCATGGGTTTCGACGTGATAGCCGAGGTCTTCAAAATGGCCGGCGGGGAAGCCCTCATCGACGGTTTTGATTTCCTGAAGGGCGACGAGATCGGGCCGGGCAGAGACCAGCCAGGCGCTTAGCGCCTCGATCCGTGCCTTGATGCCGTTGATGTTGAAACTGGCGATTTTCATGGCGCGCATCATGGGGCGGGCGCGCCCCGATGGCAAGCGCGCGATCAGATCGAAAACGAGGTTCCGCAGCCGCAGCTTGAGGCCGCATTCGGGTTCTCGATCGTGAAGCGCGCGCCGATCAGCTCATCAGCGAAATCGATCACCGCGCCGGCCAGAAAGGGCAGCGAAACCGGATCGACCAGCACCTTCTGGCCGTGACCTTCAAGGACCAGATCATCATCGCCCGCCGCATCCAGCCGGATATCATATTGAAAGCCCGAACAGCCCCCGCCTTCAACGGCGACGCGCAGCGCCTGCGGGGTCTCGGCGGCGCTGTTGATCTCGGCCAGCCGCAGAAAGGCGCGTTCGGTGACGGATGGGGGCAGGTTCATGGGGCGTTCCCGTTTCGAAGCTGTTTCCCAGAATATAGGCTTCGCCCCGTAACGCTGCAAGGAACCCCGATGCCCGCGCCCTATGCCTGCCATCCCGACGCCAGCCGGGGACGGCTTTTCCCCGAGGATCTGTCAAGCTTTCGCAGCCCCTGGCAGCGCGACCGAGACCGGATCATCCATTCCAGCGCCTTCCGGCGGCTGAAGCACAAGACGCAGGTTTTCGTCGAACAGGAAGGCGATGCTTACCGTGGCGATTATTTCCGAACCCGCCTGACCCACACGATCGAGGTCGCGCAGGTCGCGCGCACCATCGCGGGCGCGCTGCATCTGAACACCGATCTCGCTGAAGCCGTGGCCCTGGCCCATGATCTGGGCCACCCCCCCTTCGGCCATACCGGCGAGGATGCGCTGGCGGCGCTGATGGCCCCTTACGGCGGTTTCGATCATAACGCGCAGGCGCTGCGCATCGTCACCCGGCTGGAACATCATTACGCGGGGTTCGACGGGCTGAACCTGACATGGGAAACGCTGGAAGGCATCGCCAAGCATAACGGCCCGGTCGGCGCGCCCTATCCCTATGCGCTGGCTCAGGTCAACGCGGCATGGGATCTGGAACTGCACAGCAATGCCAGCGCCGAGGCGCAGGTGGCGGCGGTGGCCGATGACATCGCCTATAACCACCACGATCTGCATGACGGGCTGCGCGCGGGCCTGTTCACGGAAGCCGATCTGGCCGAACTGCCGGTGATCGGCCCCGCCTTCGCCCAGGTCGATGCCCGCCATCCCGGCCTTGACCCCGACCGCCGCCGGCACGAGGCGCTGCGCCGCGTCTTTGGCACCATGGTCGAGGATGTGATCGCCGTGGCCGAGAACCGGCTGGCCGCCCTTCAGCCGAAATCGGTCGATGATATCCGCGCGATGGACGGCCCGATCATCCGCTTCTCGAAGCCGCTTTACCAGAACCTCAAGGCGATCAAGGCGTTCCTGTTCACGCGGATGTATCGCGCCCCCTCGGTCGTGGATGAACGCGAACTGGTCACTGCCATGCTGAATGAGCTGTTCCCGCTGTTTCTCGCCCGCCCGCAGGCGCTTCCCGCGCATTGGCAGCCTGCGGCGCTGGCGGCGGATGAAACCGGGCGCGCGCGGATCGTGCTGGATTACGTCGCGGGCATGACGGATCGCTATGCGATGGCGGAATGGGAAAGGCTGTGCGCCCGGCGCTGACGGGCATGTCCCTGCCTTTTTTGGCCTAAGATTTGTCAATCGCGTGAACCGCTTTCCACCCGGGCGCGTTGAGCCGCCAGATGCAGGAGGATGCGATGATCACCAAGACTGGATCGGCCCGCTGGCAAGGCGGCCTGAAAGACGGCAAAGGCACGGTTTCCACCCGATCGGGCGCGCTCAGCGATCAGCCCTACGGCTTCGCCACCCGTTTCGAGGACAAGCCCGGCACCAACCCCGAAGAGCTGATCGGTGCCGCCCATGCTGCGTGCTTTTCAATGGCGCTGTCCAAGGGGCTTGGCGATGCCGGGGTGACGGATGTGGTGATCGAGACCGTCTCGAACGTGTCGCTTGATCGCGCGGGCGAAGGGTTCGCGGTGAAGACCGTGGCGCTCAGCGCGACCGTCTCGGGGCAAGGCGAACGCGCGGTGATCGAACGCGCGGCGCATGAGGCGAAGGAAAACTGCCCCGTCTCGAAACTGCTGAATGCCGAGAT
Source organism: Paracoccus sp. (in: a-proteobacteria) (assembly GCA_030538515.1). Classification (GTDB taxonomy): domain Bacteria; phylum Pseudomonadota; class Alphaproteobacteria; order Rhodobacterales; family Rhodobacteraceae; genus Paracoccus. The sequence continues at coordinate 917 of JAUNTV010000129.1, read as the reverse complement.
CACCCTTGATCTGACGATCGGCTGATGCTGATCCGCTACGGCTTTGACATCACCATCAGGCCCGAAGCGCCGCAGGCCATGGTGCTGCAAATGTCGCTGCGGCCTGAATGGCACATGAACCTGCGCGGGACCGAGGCGTTTTCGACCGATCCCGCCCTGCCCTTTTCTAACTATCTCGACGGGTTCGGCAATCTTTGCCGCCGGCTGAACGCGCCCGCCCGGCCCTTTCGGATGCAGCAAAGCGCGCTGATCGATGTCAGCGACCGTGCCGAGCCCATATTCCCCGAGGCGCAGGAAATGCCGGTCGAGGCGCTGCCCGATGCGGTGCTGCAATTCCTGCTGCCCTCGCGCTATTGCGACAGCGACCGGCTGCTTGACCCGGCATGGGACCTGTTCGGCGGGGTCGCGCCGGGCTGGGGACGGGTGCAGGCGATCATGGATTTCGTGCATGATCATATCGCCTTCAACTACCGGGACGCCGATGCCTCGCGCACGGCGCATGACGCCTTCACCCAGGGCAAGGGGGTATGCCGGGATTTCGCGCATCTGGCCATCGGCTTCTGCCGCGCGCTGAATATCCCCGCGCGTTACGTGAACGGCTATCTGGGCGATTTCGGCATCCCTGCCCCGCCCGATCCGATGGATTTCGCGGCCTCGGTTCAGGTCTGGCTGTCAGACCGGTGGTGGAGCTTCGATCCGCGCAACAATCAGGCGCGCATCGGGCGGCTTCCGGTGAGCTACGGGCGGGACGCGGCCGATGTGGCGCTGATTTCCAGCTTCGGGCGACATGAGCTTTTGAATTTCACCGTCATCACCGATGAGATCGGCGCGGATGGCCAGATCATCCCGCCGATCCCCAGGGGCGCCGCTAGAGCATCTCAGTCTTTGTCTGAATCGAAAGGGGATTCCCCTTTCGG
>JAUNTV010000128.1 GCA_030538515.1 Paracoccus sp. (in: a-proteobacteria) | reverse complement strand
CCATTCGACCGAGGTGGCCTTGGCCAGAATGGTGATGCCGCGCTCGCGCTCGATATCATTGCTGTCCATGACCCTTTCGGCCACGGCCTGATTCTCGCGGAAAGACCCGGATTGCCGCAGCAACTGGTCGACAAGCGTGGTCTTGCCATGGTCGACATGGGCGATGATGGCGATATTGCGGATATCCATGGGGCGCGGCCTGTAAGAAAAAGTTGCGCCCCCCTAACCCACAGCCGGCGTGATTGCCAGCAGGAATGTCGCGGGCAGGGGGCGTGCCGCCGTCCGCGCCGGCGTTAACGCATCCCCAGCATCGACAGGATGAACAGCACCACGACCACGAGGCCGACGATATAGATGATCTGATTCATGGGCTTTCCTTGCTTGTCAACTGTGCAACGAAACAGGCTGGCAGGAAACAAGTTCCGGGACTTATCAAACGATATACCGGTCCCTGCGGTGATTGATGGCGATGGTCAGATTGGCGACAAGCGCGCCAAGAAATGACCATGCGACGGCCACGGGGTTCAGCAGCAGAAGCGCCACCGCGAAGATCGCCGCGTCCACGATCAGCTGCACCCAGCCCGCGCGAAAGCCGGTGGCGTCCTGAATGTAAAGCCCCACGATGCCGATACCGCCAAGGCTGGCCCCGTGCCGGAACAGCGCGATCAGGGCCGATCCGGTGAAGGCCCCGATCATCACCGCGCCAAGCGCCGGGTTCAGATCGGCAAAGCTGATATAGCGCGGCAAAACCGCCGCCAGCGCCGAGGTCAGCGTCACCGCAAACAGGCTTTTGGCCACGAAACCCGGCCCGAAGCGCCTCCAGCCGAACCAGTAGAAGGGGATATTGATGATGAAAAACACCCATGCCCAGCCCCATCCGGTGGCATAGGAAATCAGCAGCGCGATCCCCGCCGTCTGGCCGGTGACGAAGCCCAGATGGGTCAGCACCACGACCGAAAGCGCCGCCATGAAGCTGCCGTAAGCCAGCCCCTGCGCGTCATCCAGCGCGCTGTGGCGGTTCTGGGGCGGCTCTTGCGGGGGGGATATTTCGGGCATGGAGCGGCTCAGGCCTGGGCCTTGCGGCGTGGCATGGACATCGGCGCGCCCCGGAAGAACAGCCAGCCGAACAGCGCGCCCACCGGAATGCCGGTCAGCAGAATGGGCAAGAACATCACCACAGCCGAGATTGCGACAAAGGCGAACAGCCCCGCCGCCGCCCCTTGCAGCCAAGGCCGGGGCGCGCGGCCCATCTTGCGCGCGATGGCCCCGGCCAGCCACCACCCCAGCCATGACGGGATCAGCAGCGGCAGGATCAGCGCATAGCTGAGTTCCAGCGCAAGAGGGATGGCCCCGGCGTAATTGGGCTGGTTGACATCATAGGTCAGGACGGTCTTCAGAAACAGCGACAGGATCAGGGCCGTCGCCAGAACCGAGGCCGCGTGAAAGCCGATGAAGCGCAGCCAGAGCTGGCGGATCGCGCTCATTCGATGCGTTTCAGCACATCCGCCAGCGTGCCCACCAATTCGTCGATCTGCGCCTCGGTGACGATCAGCGGCGGTGAAAGCGCGATGATATCGCCCGTCACCCGGATCAGGATGCCCGCGTCATAGGCTTTCAGGAAGGCATCGAAGGCGCGCTTGCCGGGCTGGCCCTCGATCGGGGCCAGTTCGACCGCGCCGACAAGGCCCATGTTGCGGATGTCGATCACATGGGGCAGGCCCTTCAGGGAATGCAGCGCGTCGGCCCATTTCGGGGCAAGGCCCTCGGCGCGGGTCAGAAGCCCCTCATCGGCATAGGTGTCCAGCGTGGCGATCCCCGCCGCGCAGGCCACGGGATTGCCGGAATAGGTATAGCCGTGGAACAGTTCGATCGCATGTTCGGGACCGGTCATGAAGGCGTCGTGAATGGCCGCCGTGGTCATCACCGCGCCCATCGGGATCACCCCGTTGGTCAGCCCCTTGGCGCAGGTGATCATATCGGGCAGCACGCCCAGAAACTGCGCCGCGAAAGGCGCGCCAAGGCGGCCAAAACCGGTGATCACCTCATCGAAGATCAGCAGGATGCCATGCTTCGCCGTGATCGCGCGCAGCTTTTCCAGATAGCCCCTGGGCGGCAACAGAACGCCGGTCGAGCCTGCCATCGGTTCCACCACCACGGCGGCGATGTTTTCGGCCCCGTGCAGCGTGACCAGCCTTTCCAGATCATCGGCCAGCCATGCGCCATGTTCGGGCATGCCCCTTGTAAATGCGTTCTCGGGCAGATGCGTATGGGGCAGATGGTCGGTCCCCGCCAGCGCCGTGCCGAAGAAGCGGCGGTTGTTGACGATGCCGCCCACGGAAATCCCGCCGAAGCCCACGCCGTGATAGCCGCGCTCGCGCCCGATGAAGCGGGTGCGCGTGCCCTCGCCCCGGACGCGGTGATAGGCAAGCGCGATCTTCATCGCCGTATCCACCGATTCCGAGCCGGAATTCGTGTAGAACACATGGGCCATGTTTTCGGGCGCCACATCGATCAGCCGGTTGGCCAGCTCAAACGCCGCCGGATGGCCCATCTGGAAGGCGGGGGCGTAATCCATCTCGGCGGCCTGGCGGGCGATGGCCTCATTGATCCTGGGGCGGCAATGGCCGGCATTGCAGCACCACAGCCCCGCCGTGCCGTCCAGCACCTGACGGCCATCGGCGGTGGTGTAATGCATGTCCCTGGCGCCCACGAACATGCGCGGGCTTGACTTGAAGTGCCGGTTCGCCGTGAACGGCATCCAGAACGCCGAGAGATCATTCGGGGCGGGCTTGCGGTCAAGGGCCATGGCGTTCCTCCTCATACGGTTTTCGACGGGCATGTCTGCGGTTTGAATGCGTCCCGAGGACGCTAGCATCTGCCCTGCCGGGGTCAAGCTTTCTCAGGGCGGCGGGGGCGCTTATGGCCGCGATCTCACCTCTGCGTCAGGCGGGTCCGATAGGGCTTTGCCATGGCGCGCCCTACGCGCTAGAACGGCGCAACTGAAAAGCGAAAAGGGGACGGGCATGTCAGAGGATCTGGAAATCGACACCGACGATCTGGAACGCCGGATGAACGGGGCGATGGAGGCGCTGCGCCATGAATTCGGCAGCCTGCGCACGGGGCGCGCCTCGGCCTCGATGGTGGAACCGATCATGGTCGACGCTTACGGCTCGCCCACGCCGATCAACCAGATCGGCACCGTCAACGTGCCCGAACCGCGCATGGTCACGATCAACGTCTGGGACAAGGCGCTTGTCGGCAAGGCCGAAAAGGCGATCCGCGAATCGGGGCTGGGGATCAATCCGCAACTGAACGGCACCATCATCATGCTGCCGATCCCCGAATTGAACGAGGAACGCCGCCGCGAACTGACCAAGGTGGCCGCCCAATATGCCGAACATGCCCGCGTCGCCATCCGCAACGTGCGCCGCGACGGCATGGACAAGATCAAGAAAGCCAAATCCGCCGGCATGTCCGAGGACGATCAGAAGCTGTGGGAGGGCGAGGTCCAGGACCTGACCGACCGCATGATCGCCCGCGTCGACGAGGCGCTTGAGGCCAAGCAGGCCGAGATCATGCAGGTCTGATGATGGGCCTTCAACCGGTGCCGCAAACCGGCAGTCAGGCCGAGCCGCGCCATGTCGCCATCATCATGGATGGCAACGGGCGTTGGGCGCAGAACCGTGGCTGGCCGCGTCTGGTCGGGCACCGGCGTGGCGCGGAACGGGTCAAGGAAATCGTGCGCGCCTGCCCCGATCTGGGCGTGAACTGGCTGACCGTCTATGCCTTTTCCACCGAAAACTGGAAGCGCTCGACCGAAGAGGTTCTCGGGCTGATGAAGATCTTCCGCCGTTATATCGAGCGCGAGGCCGACGGGCTGTCAGCCGAAGGCGTGCGCATGCGCTTCATCGGCGGGCGCGAGCGGCTGGACCCGAAGCTTCAGGCGCTGATGGCCGGGATCGAGGCGCGCACCGCCGCCAATACCCGCCTGAACCTGACCGTGGCGATCAATTACGGCGGGCGTGACGAGCTTGTGCGCGCCGGCACGCGGCTGGCCGCCAGAATCGCCAGCGGCCAGATCACCACCCCCCCGACCGAGGCCGATCTTGCCGCCTGCCTGGATACGGCGGATTGCCCCGACCCCGATCTGGTGATCCGCACCTCGGGCGAGGCGCGGGTGTCGAATTTCCTGCCTTTTCAAGCTGCTTACGCGGAATATGAATTCACCCCCACGCTCTGGCCCGATTTCACGCCGAACCATCTTGCGGAAATTCTGGACCGGTTCGGCCTGCGCGCGCGCCGTTTTGGCGGCGTCTGAGCCATGGCGGCGCCGGGCAAATGGGGGGACCTGACGCGCCGGGTGGTTTCGGCCCTTGTGCTTCTGGCGATCGGCGCGGCACTGGCCATGTCGACGGGGCTGGTCCTGTGGTCGGGCGTGGCGATCTTCATGGGGCTGACGTTTTGGGAACTGGCGCGCATGACCGGCTGGCGCGCCGGTGGCGGGGCGGTTGCGCGCCCCGTCCTTCTGGCGGTGATCGCGGGGCTGTCGCTGTTCGCGGCGCTTGCGCTTCAGGGCTATGCGCTGCTTTTCCTGCTGATCCCGATCCTTGCCGGGCTGCCCGGCGCCTTGCCGCGTGACCGGCTGACCTACGCCGCCTTCGGGCTGGCCATCATGGCGGTCGGTTATGAGCTTGTGCATCTGCGCGAGGCTTACGGGCTGCCCTTTATCCTGTGGCTGATGGGGGTGGTGATCGTCTCGGATGTGCTGGGCTATTTCGCCGGGCGCATCATCGGGGGGCCGAAATTCTGGCCGGTGGTCAGCCCCAAGAAAACATGGTCCGGCACGGTCGCGGGCTGGATCGGGGCGGCTTGCGTGGGCGCGGGCCTGTGGCTGGCGGGGGCAGGGAATGCGACGCTGATCGCGATCTCGCCGCTGGTGGCCTTTGCCGGGCAGATGGGCGATATCGCGGAAAGCTGGCTGAAGCGGCGCGCGGGCGTGAAGGACAGTTCCGATCTGATCCCCGGCCATGGCGGTTTCATGGACCGTTTCGACGCGGTTTCGGGCGCGGTGCTGGCTGTCATGGTGCTAAGCTGGGTTCTGCAACTGCCGCAGGTCGGGCTTTGATGCGCAGCATTTCCATTTTCGGGGCCACCGGATCGATTGGTGAAAGCGCCTTCGACCTGCTGATGCGCGAAGGCGGGCCTGCGCGTTTTGCGACCGTGGCGCTGACCGGCGGGCGCAATATCGCGCGGCTTGCCGAAATGGCGCGCGCGCTGCGGGCCGAAATCGCCGTCACCGCATTCCCCGAATTGCGCGATGATCTGGAAGCCGCGCTTGCCGGCACGGCCACCCGCGCCGAGGCCGGTCCGCAGGCGATCACCGCCGCCGCCGACCGCCCCGCCGACTGGACGCTTTCGGCCATCGTGGGCGCGGCGGGCCTGCCTGCGGGCCTGCGCGTGCTGGAACGCGGCGGCACGCTGGCGCTGGCGAACAAGGAATCCCTTGTCGCGGCGGGGCGTCTGGTGATGGGCACGGCGGCGCGGAAGGGCGCGCGTATCCTGCCGGTCGACAGCGAACATTCCGCCATTTTTCAGGCACTTGGCGGCGACAGCCTGGAAAATGTCGACAGCGTGACCATCACCGCATCGGGCGGGGCGTTTCGGGATTGGCCGCTGGAAAAGCTGGCGCAGGCAAGCGTGGCCGAGGCTTCGACCCATCCCAATTGGGCGATGGGGCAGCGGATCACGATCGACTCGGCCTCGATGTTCAACAAGGCGCTTGAACTTATTGAAACGCGGGAATTTTTCGGCATTGACCCGGCGCGGATCAAGGTGCTGGTCCACCCGGAATCGATCATTCACGCCATGGTCAGCCATTGCGACGGCGGCACCATCGCGCATCTGGGCGCGCCCGATATGCGCCATGCCATCGGCTATGCGCTGCATTGGCCGCAGCGCGCGGCGCTGCCCGTGGCCGGGCTGGACCTTGCCGCGCTTGGCAGCCTGAGTTTTCGCGCCCCCGACGAAACCCGATGGCCGGCGCTGCGCCTCGCGCGTGAGGTAATGGCGGCGGGCGGTGCCGCAGGCGCGGTGCTCAATGGCGCGAAGGAACAGGCGCTGGATGATTTCCTGGCCGGGCGCATCGGCTTCATGGATATGGCCGATGCCGTGGCCGCAGCCCTTGACGTGCTGGCCGCAAGGCCCGATTTCAGCGCGCCGCCCCTTGATCTGGCGCATGTGCTCGACTGGGATCAGCAGGCTCGCCAGCAAGCCGCGATCTGGGCCTTGACCCGCCGGTAAGCATAATAAAAAGAAGGAGATAAGCGGATGGAGATTTTTTCGGCCCTCGGCGGCGGGCTGTGGACGCTGATCGCCTTCATCGTGGCGCTTTCGGTGATCGTGGCGGTGCATGAATACGGCCATTACATCGTCGGACGGTGGTGCGGTATCCGGGCCGAGGTGTTTTCCATCGGCTTTGGCCCCCGGCTCGTCTCATGGCGGGACCGGCGCGGGACCGAGTGGCAGGTAGCGGCGATTCCGCTTGGCGGTTACGTGAAATTCCTTGGCGATGCCGATGCCGCCAGCGCCGGGCCGGGGCGTGCGGTCTCGCCCGAATTCCGCCGCCAGACGCTGGATGGCGCGCCGCTCTGGGCGCGGGCGGCGACTGTGGGGGCGGGGCCGCTGTTCAATTTCATCCTGTCCACGCTGATCTTCGCGGGTTCCATCCTTCTGCACGGGGTGGCGGTGGCGACCCCGACCGTCGGCGCATTGGCACCGATGCCGCCGGGCATGGTCAGCGAATTGCGCCCCGGCGACGAGATTCTGGGCGTGGGCGGGCATCCGGTCAGCAACTGGGGCGATCTCTATGACGCCGCGAACGGTCTGGCCGAGGCCCCGGCCTATGACTGGCGCGTGCGGCGCGACGGGGCCGAGATGACCGTGCCCGGCCCCAACCCCGCGCCGCCTGTCGTGGGCGGCATCCAACCCAGCATGCCCGCCGCCCGCGCGGGCCTGAAGCCCGGCGATGTGCTGACCGCGATCGACGGCGAAAAGCTGGTGTTCTTTCAGGATATCGCGCGCCATGTCGCGGCCTCGGAGGGTGCGCCGATGCAGGTCAGCGTCATCCGCGACGGCACCCCGCTTGCGGTCACGCTGTCGGCCCGGCTTCGCGATCTGCCCCGCGCCGAAGATGCGGGCGGCGGCTATGAGCAGCGCTGGCTGATCGGGCTTTCCCCCGGCGGCTATATCGAACCGATGGTCGAAAGCCGCGGGCCTTTGGGCGCGCTGATGCTGGGGCTGGCGCGGGTCTGGGATATCATCGCCTCCAGCATGGCGGGGCTTTGGGCGATGATCTCGGGCCAGATCGGCACCTGCAATATCGGGGGGGCGATCACCATTGCCGAA
>JAUNTV010000127.1 GCA_030538515.1 Paracoccus sp. (in: a-proteobacteria) | reverse complement strand
ACCGCAGCCATATTCAGAGCCTCGTGAAGCCAAACTCTTTCGTAACAACAAGAGCCAAGCCGTCCGCATTCCCGCAGACTTCGAGATGCCGGGGGATCGGGTGAACATCTATCGTGATGGGAACCGGCTTATCATCGAGCCGGTGCGCCGCAAGAATCTGCTTGAAGTGCTGGCCGGGCTGGACCCACTCAGACCAGAGGATCAGTTTCCTGACGTGGACGAGACGCTTCTTCCGGCCAAGGAAATCAACCTTTGACCCTCTATATGCTGGACACCAATATCGTCTCGGATCTGCTACGACATCCTGACGGCAGGGCGGCAAAGCGCATTGCCGATGTTGGTCCAGATGCGATCTGCGTGAGCATTCTCACGGCGGCAGAGCTTCGATATGGCTGTGCCAGGAAAGGGTCCGCGAAACTCCTGGCGCATGTCGAAGCGATACTCGAAAGCGTTCAGGTTCTGGCGTTCGATGTGCCTGCTGACGCGGAGTATGGCGGCATTCGTGCCGAGCTTGAGGCCACTGGCGAGACCATTGGTCCGAACGATCTGCTGATCGCGGCTCATGCCTGCGCCGCAGGCGCAATCCTCGTGACTGACAACACGGGCGAGTTTTCCCGCGTTCGTGGCCTGCGGGTTGAAAACTGGATCAGGTAGCCGATGAACGAAAACTGTCTTGGGCGCAGTGTCGGAATGGGCGAGGTTTCATTGGACATTGCTACTCTCCACGCCACTTCTGACAGATATTATCCATGATATATCCGAGCGCACGGTAGCCCGTTCGCCGCTTGGTGGCCATCCTCGCGAGGACCGGGACAGCGCTGTCGACATAGTCGACCACCAGGACATCCTTCTTCTTGCCGTGCTGCCGATGTAGCCTGCCGACATACTGCGCCAGCGTGCCTTTCCATGCGATTGGCATCGTCAGAAACAGGGTATCAAGACGCTTGTCATCGAAACCTTCGCCGATGCAACGCCCCGTGGCGAGAATCAAACGCTCGTCCTCATCGGCAACATTCAGCGCGGAATGCGCGGCCTTGGGTGAACTCCATACCAAGGTCATTCACCGCGACATCAAACCCGACAATACTCTCGTAGTCGGCGACCGTTGGGTGCTGAGCGACTACGGTGTCTGCGATGTTCTGGGGCTCCCTCCTGAAGAGCGCGTCACGCCTGACTGGCAGATCGTTGGTCCGCGATCCTGGATGTTGCCCGAGGCCAATAATCGGAGCATCGGCCGGGATGACCAGATCGATGCAGCTTCCGATGTTTTTCAGCTCGCGTCTGTATTCAGGTTCGTTGTCAACCGAAGCCACCCCACAGGTATCCTGTCGCGCGAGGACTGGTCGGGACAGGACGCTCTATTCGAGCCGATCTTTCACCACTTGCCGAAGGGCAGCCTTGAAGAATGCTGCCATGCAGCATCCCGGTAGGCCGAGCGGCAGAAATGGGCCGAACGCGGCTGAAGACTGGGGATTTGCTGTGCCGCAGGTGTGGCCTTCCGTGGCGGGCGAGGCAAGTTAGCTCGGCCACAGGCCCATAGTGCGGGTGGATCTCTTCTCTAAGAGGTCGCTTTGTGAAGCAGAAAGCAAACCGTCCTGAAACTCCACAATCGGGAAATTGGTCGGAGCGAGAGGATTCGAACCTCCGACCCCCTGCTCCCGAAGCAGGTGCGCTACCAGGCTGCGCTACGCTCCGACCGTAGGAGGGGCAGGTAAACTGATGCGGGGTGGAATGCAAGGGGGCGGGTGGTGAAATCCTGTGTCAGTGGTGCGGGTTGTTGCGACTGTTCAGCAGGCGCTGGAGCAGTGTCGATTTCGGCGTGGTCACGGTGTCGGGGCGCAGCCGTGCCGCGATCACGGGGCGGTTGGTGTCATGACCGCGCGAGCGTTCCCGCCAGACGATATAAAGCCCCGAGGCGATGATCACCCCGGCACCCAGCATGGTCGGAAGGTCCAGCACCTCGTGGAAGATGAACCAGCCGTAGATCGTGGCCCAGATGATCTGCGAATATTGCATCGGCGCGACGATGGCGGCTTCACCGTTGCGATAGGCGAGGATCGACAGGAACCCGCCCAGAAGCCCCAGCACCGCGATCATTGCGGCCATGGCCAGATGCGGCAGCGCCATCGGCACATAATTCAGCGTCAGCCCCGCGCCGGTCATCACCAGAGAGGCCAGCATCGGCCACATGAGAAGCACCAGCGGGCGCTCGACCCGGCCGATCTTGCGGGTGATGACGGCGGATGTGGCGCTGCTGAGCGCCGCCAGAAGGGCCGCCAGATGACCGATCGACAGCGCCTCGCCCGAGCCGGGGCGCAGCACGATCAGCACGCCCGACAGACCAAGCACCACCGCCAGCCAGCGATGCACGCCCACGCGCTCGCCCAGGATCGGGATGGACAGCAGCGTGATCAGCAGGGGCGAGGCAAAAAGAATCGCATAGACCTGCGCCAGCGGCAGCACGGAAAAGGCGAAAAAGCCGCAGATCCCGGCCATCATCGCGCAAAATGTCCGCAGCGCGACCCAGCCGGGATTGGCCGGGCGCAGCGTGCCGGGCGTTTTGGCCTGAAGCAGAATCAGCGAAACCAGCGGAAAGGACAGAAGCGAGGAAAAGAACAGGATCTGAAGCGCCGGATAATGTGTGCCCAGCAATTTGATGATGACATCATGCGTCGCAAAGACGCCCATGGACGCCAATGCGAAGCCGATCCCCCTCAAGTTGCCCGACACGGCGGTTCAGCGCCCGGACAGCGCTTCAAGAATGCGGTCGCCCATCTGGGACGTGCTGACCGGCTGGCCGCCTTCGGGCCCCATCAGATCGGCGGTGCGCACACCATCGGCCAGAACCTTCTCGACCGCGCGTTCCAGTTCGGCGGCGGCCTCAGCCTCGTTGAAGGAATAGCGCAGCGCCATGGCGAAGCTGAGTATGCAGGCGATCGGATTGGCCTTGCCCTGACCGGCGATATCGGGGGCCGAGCCGTGGACCGGCTCGTAAAGGGCCTTGGGGCGGCCATTGGCCATGGGCCTGCCGAGCGAGGCCGAGGGCAGCATGCCAAGCGAACCCGTCAGCATCGCCGCCAGATCCGACAGCAGGTCGCCGAACAGGTTATCGGTCACGATCACGTCAAATTGTTTGGGCCAGCGGGTCAGCTGCATGGCGCCGGCATCGGCATACATATGGGTCAGTTCGACGTCCGCGAATTCGTTGTCATGGACCCATTGCACTTCCTCGCGCCAGAGGATGCCCGATTCCATCACATTGGCCTTTTCCATCGAGCAAAGCCGGTTGCCGCGCTTGCGCGCCAGTTCGAAGGCCGCGCGCGCCACGCGGCGGATCTCGCCCGAGGTGTAGCGCTGCGTATTGATGCCGACACGACCGCCTTCGTTATCGGGGTTGTTGTCGTCGGGATGGATGCCGCGCGGTTCCCCGAAATAGACGCCCGAGGTCAGTTCGCGCACGATCAGGATGTCCAGGCCGGCCACCACATCGCGCTTGAGCGAGGAAAAATCCGCAAGCGCATCAAAGCATTGGGCCGGGCGCAGGTTGGCGTAAAGGTCCATCTCCTTGCGCAGGCGCAAAAGCCCGCGCTCGGGCTTCACGCTGAAATCCAGCGTGTCATATTGCGGCCCGCCGACCGCGCCCAGAAGAACGGCATCGACGGCTTGCGCGCGCGCCATGGTGGCGTCGGTCAGGGGGGTGCCGTGCTTGTCATAGGCGCAGCCGCCGACCAGATCCTCGGTTACATCGAAGCGCATGCCGCGATTGGTCCCGAACCAGTCGATGATCTTGCGGACCTCGGCCATGACCTCGGGGCCGATACCGTCGCCGGGCAGGATCAGAAGCGAATAAGCGGACATGATTTTCCTCGTGCTTGCAGGGTTGGGGATGGCGTAGCGCTGCGGTGACACTTGGTCAAGTTCACGCTGACGTGGCTTGCGATTCGGGGCCGGATGGGGGTTCATGGCCACCGCAAGACGAATCTGGAGACCCGTATGACCCGTATCATCGCCCCTTTGCTGGCCGCGGTGCTTTGCCTGCCTTTTTCCGCCGGGATGGCGGCTGCCGATGGCAAGGTGATGGTCGCGCTGCCGAACCTTCAGGGGATCAGCGAACGGGACGCGGAAAAGCTGATCGCGGCGCTGGCACAGGTGAATGTGATCACCTCGAACTGCCCGGATTATCATATCACCGATGGCGAATGGACGCTGCTTGTCGGCACCGGCGACATGCTGGCGAAGGGGCTGGGGCTGGATGCCGTCACCTATGACCGGACCTATTATGGCCCGGCCTTCCAGATGCTGAAAGACCCCGCCGCCTGCGACCGCATCGGCCCGCGCGCGCGCCCGATCATCGACGATCTGATCCAGATGGGCGGCGGGACCGAAAGGCTGCGCTGAGCCTGTGGCCCCCGCCCGCTGGCGATTGCTGCGGCCGGGGCGAGCGGCGGTCTTTCCTGTCTGTGGCACATGTCGGGTTTCGCGGCGTCAGGCCCCGATATGCGGGGGGCGTATGTCCTTCGCCCTTCGACAGGCAGAAGAACCCCGCTTCACTCGAACCCTTGTCCTGGATCATAAAATGGAAGCCGCCGCCGAAAGCTACCTTCTGGCCGAGATCGCCGAGGAGGGGGATCTTTATATATCCTTTGCATATCTCCACAATAATTTTGGATGGAACAGTGATGCGTTCAAACGCGCCCTGCTTTGTCTCATGCCTGAGCACATAGCGGGTTTCTACATCTACTCGGATAAGAATAATCCGGTGGGCATCAGTCTGGAGGAGATGGATTTTGGCGACGCAAACAGCTTGAAGGGAGTGAACTTCCTGCCGGCATAGGGGAAAAATCAATTTCGTGGCTCAGGCCCGCTCGGCAGGGTGAAAAAGGTATCCGAGTTCTTCCAGCTTCCAATATGAACATGGGCGGAGACGAAGGTAGGTAAAGATATGCCAAGACCATTAGGAGCCTTGGTGAGGGCGTTAACAGTGCAGTTCTCGGTTCAAGTGGGGCCGAGATCGCGGCCAGCATCGGGACACCGGAAGAACGCAAGCTGATCGGCACCTCTGGCTGGACGGCTGAAGACATGTGTGAAGTATTTATCGTTTAACCGCCGCCAGCCGTTCGTATCGGGTTCGATATCTTTGCGGTCGGACATTCTTGACGAGCCTTTTTATCAATATGCATGCACCCATAGCCCTGCCGGGCAGCCGGGCGCGCCGCATTCAAGGAAAAGAAAGACATTGACTTGTGCCCCGTCTTGCTGGCCGGTGCAGATCAGATCGGCCCCGCCCTCGCTTCGGGGGGCTGACGGCGGGGCAAGGCCGGCATCCCCGCAGGTGGTGGCCAAGGCGTCGCGCAGGGCGGCGGCGGGGGCGAGCAACTCATAGGATCGCAATGCCATTTCCGGGGCCGGGCCGTCGCGCGGGCTGATTTCGACCACGCCGGTCTCGCGCATAAGCGCCTTATCCGGTGCCATCCCGCGCAGGATCGTCTCGGCCCGATTGCCAAGCGAAAGGGTCAGCCCGCCGGGAAGCGTGACGGGGGCGAAAAGAAGAAAGGCCGCCAGCACGAGGGCCATGATAAACAAAACGGACAGGGCTAACCGCGTCACGAACCGGCGTGTCGGGGCCATGGATCACCTCATCCCCGCATCATGGCGCGGTCATGTTTGAAAAAACAGCTTACGGCTGCCGCGTTTCAGCATGGCCGAGAACACAGATCGCTGCAATCGGTGTTGCGCGCGGGCGGATCGCTTATCTGCCGCGTTGTTCCGCCACCTGATCCCCGATCACCAGATCAACCCAGACAAGCCGGTGGGGCGATGCCTGCGCGGCCTGATCGGCCAGGGCCGTATCGGGCGCGGGCCAAAGCGTGCCGCTGCCCGTCACCCGCAGCCCCGCCGAGGGCAGAACATAGGTCACGCGCAGATTGCCCGGCTTGCCATCGGGCCAGTCGGCCGTATCCAGCGCCGGATCGCCCCGGTGATCGGGATCGGCCGCCAGCCGCGCGCCTTCGCTTTTCGGGCGCGGGTCTTGCAGGCGCGGATCGGACAGGATGGCGCGGATCGCCTCGTGCCGGCCCTCGCCGTCGATGGGGTCGAGGTTCGCGTTCCCGGCCAGCACGAAGGGCGCATCGGGCAGGTGGCGCAGCCAGAAGATGTTCTCATCGTGATTGCGCCGGCCGTTGCGGTCCTCGGGCCCGTCGAAAACCGGGGGGGTGGCGGACCATGCCAGCAGGTGAAGGGGCGGATCGGTTTGCAGTTGCACATCCCAATGCGCGGTGGTCGACAGGCGCTGAACGGCGGCGGCTTCGGGCGGGATGGCATCCGCGATCAGATGGCCGGGCTGGTCGCGCCAAAGCTGGTGGCTGTAATCCGTGACCGTCCCGATGGGCAGGCGCGACAGCACCGCCAGGCCGTTCTGCCCGGTGAAGCGGGCCCAGCCCTGCATATCCTCGGCCCGGTTCAGCCGCCCGTCGCCGTCCATGTCGATGCCGGTCGGGATGCCACGATTGGGCTGGCCGGCGAAACGATGGGGGTAATCCACGCCCGCGCTTGCCAGAGCCTGCACGAAAGCGCCAAGCGCCTGCCCATCGTGATCCCAGTCGAAGCCGGTCAGCAGCAGCACATCGGCATCGGCGGCGGCGATCACCGCGATCACGGCGGCGATCTGCCCGTCGCGCCCGGCCTGAATATCGCGCAAGAGCAGCCCCGGCCCCTTGCGGGTCAGGTTGGGGTCATAGCTGGCGATGCGTATGCTGTCGGCCGCCGCGGGCGCGGCGGCCAGAAGCCATGCCAGCAGCAGGCCGGTTTTCAGACCCAAGGCCGGGACTGGCTGGCCGTTGCCTCGAATGCGTCGATGGCCGATGCGCGTTCCAGCGTCTGGCCGATATCGTCCAGCCCGTTCAGCAGGTTATGCTTGCGATGGGGGTCCATCTCGAAGTGATATTCGGTGCCATCGGGCGCGGTCACGGTCTGGGCTTCCAGATCGACAGTCAGGCGCGCGTTTTCGCCGTTGCGGGCGTCATCCATCAGCGCCTCGACCGCTTCGGGGGGCAGGATCACCGGCAGGATGCCGTTCTTGAAGCAGTTATTGTAGAAAATATCCGCGAAACTGGTCGAGATGACGCAGCGGATGCCGAAATCCAGAAGTGCCCAGGGCGCATGTTCGCGCGAGCTTCCGCAGCCGAAATTATCGCCGGCAACGATGATCTCGGCGCGGCGATAGGCGGGCTGGTTGAGCACGAAATCCGCGATCTCGTTGCCCTCGCGGTCAAAGCGCATCTCGTCGAACAGGTTCTTGCCAAGACCCGAGCGGTGGATGGTTTTCAAAAACTGCTTCGGGATGATCATATCGGTGTCGATATTGACCAGAGGCATTGGTGCCGCAACTGCGGTGAGGGTGGTGAATTTTTCCATAACATCTCTCGCTTCTTGTTTCAGTGGCCGGTTTGGCC
>JAUNTV010000126.1 GCA_030538515.1 Paracoccus sp. (in: a-proteobacteria) | reverse complement strand
GAGGCCGCTTTCGAAGCAAGCTGGCCCGCCGCCGAATATGCCGGGGCCGGGGTGTTCCGCATCGGGCGCGGGCTTGGCGGGGGGCGGCGCGTGAGTTCCGCGCGCGCCCTGCATCCGGGCTTCACGCCCGCCGATATCGATGCCGCGCTGAAGATCCATGCCGGCTGGGACCAGCCCGCGATCTTCCGGGTATCGGACGGTGACACGGCGCTGGCGGAGGCGCTGAGTGCGCGCGGGCTTCAGGCGCGGATGCCGACGCAGATGATGACCGCCCCGCTTGCCGCGCTGACCACACTGGACGTGCCGCCAGTCACCAGTTTCGCGATCTGGCCGCCTTTGGCGATTCAGCGCGATCTCTGGGCCGGGCAAGGGATCGGCGCGGCGCGTCAGGCGGTCATGGCGCGGGCGCACGGGCCAAAGACCGCGCTTCTGGGCCGGATCAATGACCGCGCGGCGGCGGTGGCCTTCGCGGCGGTCTCGGGCGGGATTGCCGTGTTTCATGCGCTGGAGGTCCTGCCCGGCGCGCGGCGTCAGGGTCTTGCCGGATGGATGCTGCGCGAGGCCGCCTTCTGGGCCACGCGCCACGGCGCGCAAACCATGCTGCTGGCGGTGACGGCTGGAAACGCCCCCGCCATCGCGCTTTATCACCGGCTCGGCTTCACCAGGATCGCCGGTTATCGCTATTTTCAGCCCTGATTTCAGCCCTGGGACACCGCCGTCGCGAAGCGGCGGAATTCGCGCTTGAGAAGGTCCAGCTCGGCCCGGATCTGGGCGATTTCGGCATCGAGATCGTAATCCAGCGCCTGCCCCGCAGCCAAAGCCAGCCGGCCAAGCATCGTGCCCCGGCCGGCGTGATCCTCGATCAGCGCGAAGCTGGTCACGCCTTCATTGATGGCGGCGGCGGGCAGGTCGACATCGACGCGCCAAAGCCCCGGCTCGGGCTGGCTCACCCTTGCCTCGGCCAGCGTCTCGCCCTGATGGGTCAGGCTGATCGGGCCCGGTTCCGCCTCGCGCCGCAACAGCCCGGACCAGACCCCCGATTTCACCCCGAGATTTTCGAAATCAGACACCACCCCACCTATAGATTCGCGCGCAGATGCCGCGAGAAGATCATCTCGCGGATGGTTGCCGCGCTCATGGCCGGCTTTTCGAAGATCAGGTCGAGCCAGATCTTGTCAAGCCGCTTTTCGTTCATCTCGGTCAGCGCAAGGTCGAATTCGACGATCTGCACGCTGGCCTCGCCGGGGCGCAGATCCCCCAGATGGCGCAGCATTTCTTCGGTATTGGGGCCGTTTCCGATGTTCAGCCTTGCGTAGATATTCTGCGCGCGCTCGGTCTGGATGACGGTTTCCAGCCGGATGATATGGTGGCGCGTCAGCCCGTCAAGCACCTGCGCCGGCAGGTCGATGGACAGCGACAGAAAGCTGCCTTCGAAGCCGAAGGCCTCGACCCGCAGGCCGAAGCTGGCCAGATCGGTGGCCCTGGTATTGCGCGACTGCTCGACGATCAGCGCGTGTTCGGGGCAATCATGCCAGATCACCGTGCCCTCGGTCAGATGTGACCGGTTCGCGGGCGCGACAAGCGCCGAGGCGGCGGGCGCGTTCAGCACCTCGGGCCGCCAGCGCCAGTCGGTGCCCGGAGGCAGCGGCAGGCTGTCCAAAGCGGCAAGGCTGGCCAGAACCCGGCGTTCCGAGACCAGCAGGAACTGGTCCAGATCCTTGCGCAGCCGCGTCGCATCAGCCCGCAGGTCGCGCAGCCGGCCGGGGCTGATTGCGGCGAAATTCCGCCGTATCCGCGCCCAATCCGCCGCGGCACGGTTACGCAGCGTCTGATTTATCCATTTGCGCGGGAAAAGAGCCAAGGACCAGCCTGTCAACAATGAAACACGGACAATTCTTGGCATAAACAACAGCGCAGGCAGGGGCAAGCCATGCCAGGATCACGCAATTCAAAGTTGCGCGCGTTGGGAATTTCTTTACCACTGCGCGCGTATGTTCCGAGTTGGTCATGTTTTGCACAGCAGTCGAAAAGGAACGGATATGGGGATTCGACGCTTCTTTCTGCCGCTTGCGGCGCTGTCGATGCTGCTTGCCCTGATGGTGGCCAGCGGATCGCCCGCGCGGGCGACCGAAGGCACCCAGACGGGGCAGGCCCATGCCGCATCGCCACGCCTGCCGCGCGGGATCGTGCATGTTTCGGGCGCGAATGCCGGCGTGCGCGTGGCGGGCGCGGGGGCGGCTCTATGCCGCCCGACCACGCCTGCGGAAGCCGCGGCAGCCCTTGCCGCCACCAATGCCCTGCGCACCGGGCGCAAGCTGGCACCGCTGCACACCGATCCCAGGCTTCAGCGCGCGGCAGAGGTCCATGCCTGCGAAATGGCGCAGCGGGGTGTGATGGGCCATGGCGGGGCCTCGGGCTCGGGGCCCATGGCGCGGGTCAAACAGGCCGGCTATCGCCCGCGCATGACGGCGGAAAACATCGCGGCAGGGCATTTCGACATGACCCGCGTGCATCAGGAATGGGCGCGCTCACCGGGGCATCTGGGCAATATCGTCATCGATGGATTGCAGCATCACGGCATCGGCTTCGCGGTCGCGGCCGATGGCAAGTCAATCTTCTGGGCCGCGCTTTACGCCAGCGGACGCTGAGGCATGGGGCAACGGGCCGTGGGGCGACGGGCCACGACGGACGACGGGCCGCGACGACATCCGGCACCGCCACAAGACCGCACCGCCATGATGCCCGCGTGTCACGGCAGCCCCTGACCATGACGGCAGGGCCGCGATCGGGACGGGCGCGATGCCCCTATAGCAGCGGGGCCACCAGCGGACGCTAAGGCATGGGGAAACGGGCCGGGGGTCGACGGGCCACGGGCCGCGACGACACCTGGCACCGCCACAAGACCGCACCGCCACGACGCCCGCGTGTCACGGCAGCCCCTGACCATGACGGCAGGGCCGCGATCGGGACAGGCGCGATGCCCCTATAGCAGCGGGGCCGCCAGCGCCAGAAGATTGTTGCGGATGCGCCGCCAGAAGGGCCAGCCCTCGACCTCTTCGCGGGTCAGGGGCCGGGCGCGGGCGAGATAGCTGTCCTGGCGGGCGTCCAGTTCGGCGGTCAGCCCCTCGCCGACGGTGATCATGTTGATTTCATAGTTCAGCTCGAAGCTGCGGCGGTCCAGATTGCCGCTGCCGAACGCCGCAAGCCGGCCATCCACCGTCACCAGCTTGCTATGCAAAAGCCCCTTTTCGAACAGCATGATCCTGACCCCGGCCCGTAAAAGCCCCAGATAAAACCCCTCCGAGGCGGCACCGACCAGAAGCGAATCATTGCGCGCGGGCAGGATCAGCGTCACCTCGACCCCGCGCCGGGCGCAGGCCTGAATCGCCGCATCCAGCGCGGCGGTGGGCACGTAATAGGGCGTCGTGATCAGCACGCGCCGCCGGGCAGCCGCCAGCATGGCATGGATGCAATCGGCCACATTGCCCGCGCGCCGGTCGGGACCGGTCGCCAGCACCTGCGCGATCAGCCCCGGTGCCGCGACTGCCGCGACCACCTCCAGCAGTTCCGCGCCCCGGTCCTGTCCGGTATAGCTCATCCAGTCGGCCAGAAAGACCGCCTGCATCTGGCGCAGCACCGGCCCCTCGACCGACAGCCATATATCGACCCATGGCGCATAGCGCGGCTTGGCCGCAAAGGCCATGTCGGCGGCGTTCCGGCTGCCGGTGAACCCCAGCCGGTTGTCGATCAGCACGATCTTGCGGTGATTGCGCAGATCCAGCCGGCGGCTCAGCGCATTCAGCGGCGAAAACCCCGTCGGCATCGCCTGCACCAGTTCCACCCCGCTTGCCGCCATGTCGCGCCACACGCCCGAGCGCGCAAACCGCCGCGAACCAAGCGCATCCACGATCACCCGGCAGGTCACGCCGCGCGCGGCCGCATCACAAAGCGCGCGCGCCAGACGCCGCCCGCTGGCATCGTCCAGCCAGATATAGAAAAGCACGTGAACATGGTCGCGCGCGGTCTCGATGGCGGCGATCATCGGGGCGAACGCGTCGTCCCCCTCGGGCAGCAGATGGACCCGGTTGCCCGAGACCGGCATCATCCCCCCCACCGCCCGCACCGAGGCCGCGACCCCGGCCAGCCATTCGGGCGGGTCCACGACCTCGTTCGGGCTGGGCGCCCAGGTCCCCGACAGGCGTTCGCGGATATCCTTTGCGCGCTGACGCTCGGCACCGGCGACGCGAATCTCTCCGAACAGAAGATAGGTCAGGACGCCCAGGAAGGGCACGGCCTCGACCACGATGATCCAGGCCAGCCGGACCGAAGGCTCCATCCGCTGGCGTGTCAGCACGCGCAAGACCACCCCCCAGGCGATCAGATAGTTCAGCGCGAGGAATATCGTTGTCCACATAGCCCGCCATCAAAGCCCGCATAGGCGGCGCACGCAATTGCATTTCGTCAGCCGAGCGCATATCTCTGACCCCGCCCCCGCTCAGGAGCCATGTTAGATGAACTGGATCACCAACTACGTCCGCCCCCGCATCAACTCGTTGTTTTCACGACGCGAAGTGCCGGAAAACCTGTGGACGAAATGCCCCGAATGCGGGACCATGCTGTTTCACCGCGAGCTGGCGGACAACCTTCAGGTCTGCATGAACTGCGGCCACCACCTGCCGATCACGCCGCGCGCGCGCTTCGAGGCGCTGTTCGACACCGGTATTTTCCGCGAAGTCCCGGTGCCCGAACCCATCACCGACCCGCTGCAATTCCGCGATCAGAAGAAATACCCCGAGCGCATGAAAGCCGCGCAGAAGGCCACCGGCGAAAAAGAGGCCATGCTGGTCGCCGAGGGCGAGATCGGGCGCACCCCCATCGTGGCGGCGGCGCAGGATTTCAACTTCATGGCCGGCTCGATGGGCATGTTCGTCGGCACTGCGAACATCGCCGCAGCCGACCGGGGGGGCGAGCTGCGCCGCCCGCTGGTGTTGTTTTCGGCGGCTGGCGGGGCGCGCATGCAGGAAGGCATCCTGTCGCTGATGCAGATGCCCCGCACCACCGTCGCGGTCGAGATGCTCAAGGAAGCCGGGCTGCCCTATGTCGTCGTGCTGACCCATCCCACGACCGGCGGCGTCACCGCCAGCTATGCCATGCTCGGTGATGTCCAGATCGCCGAGCCGAATGCACTGATCTGCTTCGCCGGTCCGCGCGTGATCGAACAGACCATCCGCGAAAAGCTGCCCGAGGGCTTTCAGCGCGCCGAATACCTGCTTGAACACGGCATGCTGGACCGGGTGACGAAACGCGGCGATCTGCGCGAGGAACTGATCACCATCCTGCGCATGCTGACCGGACAGCCGCCCGCCGTCATGGGCGAACTGCCCCCGCCCGAGGCCGCGCCGCCCGCCGAACCCGCCCCGCAGGGCTGAGCCGGGCATATGGATCATTCCGACACCATCCTTCAGCGGGTCATGGGGCTTCACCCCAAGATCATCGACCTGTCGCTGGACCGGATGGCGCGGCTTCTGGACGATCTGGGCAACCCGCAGGACCACTTGCCCCCGGTGATCCATATCGCGGGCACCAATGGCAAGGGCTCGACGCTGGCGATGATCCGTGCCGGGCTGGAAAGCGCGGGAAAGCGCGTCCATGCCTATACCTCGCCGCATCTGGCCCGTTTCAACGAACGTATCCGGCTGGCCGGCAAGCTGATCCCCGAGGATCAGCTTTCGGCCATCCTGACCGAGATCGAGGGGGTGAATGCCGGCCGCCCGATCACCTTCTTCGAACTGACCACGGCAGCGGCTTTTCTGGCCTTCGCCCGCAGCCCGGCTGATTATACGCTGCTGGAGGTCGGGCTTGGCGGGCGGCTGGATGCGACCAATATGGTCGCAAGCCCGGCGCTTGTCGTGATCACGCCCGTCAGCATCGATCACACCCAATATCTGGGCGAGACCCTGCCCGAGATCGCGGGCGAGAAGGCGGGCATCCTCAAGCCCCGCGTGCCCGCGATCATCGCCCGCCAGCAGGACGCGGCGCTTGCCGTGATCGAGGCGCGGGCGGCGCGGCTGGCCGCGCCCCTGATGGTCGCGGGCCAGCACTGGCAGATCGCCCCCGAAGGCGATGGCATGGTGTTTCAGGATGAAACCGGGCTGATCGACCTGCCACGCCCCAATCTGCGCGGCCCCCATCAGATCGACAATGCCGGCACCGCCATCGCCAGCATGCGCGCTTTGGGCTTCGGCAGCGCGCCCCAGGCGCTGGCGGCGGTCACGCTGGCGGAATGGCCGGCGCGGATGCAGCGGCTGCGCCACGGCCCCCTGGTCGAGATCGCGCGGGCACAGGGATGCGAGCTTTGGCTGGACGGCGGCCATAATGCGGCGGGCGGTCAGGCCATTGCGGCCACATTGGCCGCCATGCCCGAAAGGCCCACACATCTGGTTTGCGGCATGCTGAACACCAAGGATGTGACCGGCTATCTCAACCCGCTTTCCGAAGTTGCGCTGTCGCTGGTGGCGGTCTCTATCCCCGGCGAGGCGAACACCCTGCCCGCTGCCGATACCGCGCGGGCGGCGGAAATGGTGGGGCTGCCGGCCTTGGAAAGTCTCGATCTGACCGATGCGGTCGAGGGGCTGGCCAAGGATTACCCCGGCGCGCGCATCCTGATCTGCGGCTCGCTTTATCTGGCGGGCCGGGTGCTGCGCGATAACGGTTGACCTGTCCAACTGAATAAGTTCACGCAAGCGTGATCTGATCTTAAACCTCTCACCACGCCAAGCCAAAGCGCAAATCGCGGGCGCGTGTGGACCGGCAGTCATCAATGTCGAAACCTACCGCATCAGCGTCTCGCGCGGCGTCGTGCAAGGGGGCGAGCTCGTGACACTCGGCCCCGCCGACAGCGCCCGGCTGATCCGCGCTCTGCCCGCGCTGGCCGAGGGGAAAAATCCGATGCCCCCGCCCGGCCCTTTGCCCGGCGCGGCGCCTTCCTGCGGGCGATGCGGGACCGCGCCTTGGCGGGCTGATCACGCATCGCTGAAGGCACGCGACATGGCAAAGCCGTTCCACCCCCGCGCCGGGGCTTGATTTTGGCGCGCGGGGCAGCCATCTCACCCTCTACAATGACAGTTATGTAACAAAAGATGACACCGACCCCGCCCGCATTGCCTCTGGATATCGCGGTGGCGCAGGCCCTTGCCGCGCCGCCTGCCCGGCTGCGCCCGGTCAAGACCGCGCAGGGCATGGTCTGGATCAAGCAGCGCGAGACGCTCTCGCTGCGGTGGCGGCTCCAAAAGGGCGACCCCGCCCGCGCGTTCGAGGCGGAACGCGCCGCGCTGCATATCCTCTCGGATGCCGGGCTGCCGGTGGTGCCGCCCCTGCTGGATGAGGGCGCGGATTATTTCGTGACCGCCGATAGCGGCCAGACGATCAGCGGGCTGGCCGCGCAGGGCATGGACAAGCGCA
>JAUNTV010000125.1 GCA_030538515.1 Paracoccus sp. (in: a-proteobacteria) | reverse complement strand
GATCGCCCATTACACCGCCGATCGGCGCGTGGCCGAAGGCACGCGCGCCATCCCCCACCCCCTGCCACCCGGCGCGGCCGAGGCTTTCGTGACCCGCGCACTGACGCCGGGGCGCAGTGAAGACGTCTGGGCCATCGACGGCTCGGCCCATGGTCTGGGCGAGGTTCTGGGCATCGTCTCGCTGACCCGGATGGAGGATGACCAGTCCGAACTGGGCTTCTGGGTGGGCGCAGGTTTCTGGAACACCGGCTTCGCCAGCGAGGCCGTGACCGGACTGGTCGCGGTCAATCCGCATGGCTCGCGCACCCTTTTCGCCGAGGTGTTCCAGGACAATCCCGGCTCGGCGCGGGTGCTGACCAATTGCGGCTTCGCCTATCTGGGGGATGCAGAAAGCTGGTCGGTGGCCCGCAATGCCCGCGTGCCGACCTGGACCTATCTGCGCCGGATGGGTGACTGAACGGGCACCACGCCCGCGCGCAGGGCCTGTGCGACAGGGCGTGGCCTTTTCCCTTTCCCGGACGTATTCTTCCGCCCAAACAGGGGATTCTTCGCAGCAGGGGCGGATCGATGGAATTGGCGCGTATCGAGATCGCTGACGGGCTTTCGCTCAGCCGTATCGCCTATGGCATGTGGCGGATCGCCGATGACGGCGATACCGGCCCCGCCCATGTTCAGGCCAAGGTCGAGGCCTGTCTGGCGCAGGGCATATCGACGCTGGATCAGGCGGATATCTATGGCGGCTACACCGCCGAGGCGATTCTGGGGCAGGCGCTGAAAGCCGCCCCGGAGCTGCGCGACAAGATCGAGATCGTGACCAAATGCGGCATCGTGGTGCCGGTCGGGCGGCATGCCTCGGCGCGGGTGAAGCATTACGACACCTCGGCGCGTCATATCAACGCCGCGGTCGAAGCCAGCCTGCGCGCGCTTGGCACCGACCGGATCGATCTTTTGCTGATTCACCGCCCCGATCCGATGATGGACCCGATCGAGACCGGCAGCGCGCTGGATGCGTTGGTGGAATCGGGCAAGGTCCGTGCGGTCGGCGTGTCGAATTTCCTGCGCGACGATACCGAATTGCTGCAAGATTCCATGAGCCAGCCGCTTTGCGTCAACCAGATAGAACTGTCGCTTGGCGCGCCCGCGCCCTTTTTGAACGGGGAGCTTGCCTTCATCCAGCGGCAGGGCATGCTGCCCATGGCCTGGTCGCCGCTTGCCGGGGGCGCGCTTTTCGCGGGCGCGCGCCCCGAACTGGTCGCCACGCTGCGCGAGATGGCAGCGGCCAAGGGCTGCGATCTGGCCGCGCTGGCGGTGGCCTGGCTGCTGGCCCATCCTTCGGGCATCTTGCCGGTCATGGGCACGAACAACCTTGACCGGATCGCCAGCCTGTCCGATGCCGCGCGGATCAGCCTTGAACGCGAGGAATGGTTCGTTCTTTATCAGGCGGCGCTTGGCCATGAGGTGCCATGACCCTTTTTACCCCGGACCACGCCCATGCCCGCGCCTTTCGCGATGCGCTTGGCAATTTCGCCACCGGGATGACCGTGGTGACGATTGCCTCGGGCGCGGGGCCGCAGGGGGTGACGGCGAACAGCTTTGCCTCGGTCTCGCTGGCGCCGCCTCTGGTGCTGTGGTCGCCGGGGAAATTCTCGCGCCGGCACGATCTTTTCGCCCGCGCCACGCATTTCAACCTGCATGTTCTGGCCGAGGATCAGAAGCATCTGGCCGACCGTTTCACCCGCGGCGGCGCGCAGTTCGAGGGGCTGGATCACGCCCTCTCGCCCGAGGGGGTGGCGGTCATCCCCGGCGTGCTGACGCGTTTCGATTGCGTGCAGGAAGCCGCCCATGACGCGGGCGATCATACGCTGGTGATCGGGCGCGTGCTGCGCGTGGAAACCGCGCCGGGACGCCCGCTGGTTTTCGCGCAAGGCCAATGGGGCGGGCATCGGGTGGATTGACGAAGCCGCAGGCCGGGGCAGGGGGGACAGATGACCATACTTTCCATCGATCAGGGGACGACCTCATCACGTGCCGTCGTCTTTTCGGATGACCTGAAGGTTCTGGCCACGGCGCAGCATGAATTTCCCCAGCATTTTCCGCGCTCTGGCTGGGTCGAGCATGAGCCGGACGATATTTGGACCTCTGTTGCGGGCACCGCGCGCGCGGCCATCGAAAAGGCCGGCGCGCCGCGTATCGATGCGATCGGCGTGACCAATCAGCGCGAGACCGTGCTGATCTGGGACCGCAAGACCGGCCAGCCCATTCACCGCGCCATCGTCTGGCAGGACCGGCGCAGCGCCGATTTCTGTGCCCGGCTGCGCGCCGAGGGCGCAGAACCCGATGTCAGGGCCGTCACCGGCCTGCTGCTTGACCCCTATTTCAGCGCGACGAAAATCCGGTGGCTGCTGGATCATGTCGAGGGCGCGCGCGCAAAGGCCGAGCGCGGCGATCTGGCCTTCGGCACCGTCGACAGCTTCCTGATCTGGCGTGCGACCGGCGGGGCAGCCCATGTCACCGATGCCACCAATGCCGCGCGCACGCTGCTTTATGACATCCATCAGGGTTGCTGGTCGCCGGATATGTGCCGGCTGTTCGGTGTGCCCATGTCGCTGCTGCCCGAATTGCGCGACAGCGCCGATGATTTCGGCACGGCGCGCCCCGATCTGTTCGGCAGCGCGGTGCCGATTCTGGGCGTGGCGGGCGATCAGCAGGCCGCGACGGTCGGGCAGGCCTGCTTTCAGCCCGGAATGATGAAATCGACCTATGGCACCGGCTGTTTCGCGCTGCTCAACACCGGCGACACGGCGGTTCTGTCGGACAACCGGCTTCTGACGACGGTGGCTTACCGGCTTGGCGGCAAGAACACCTATGCGCTGGAAGGGTCGATCTTCATCGCCGGGGCGGTGGTGCAATGGCTGCGCGACGGGCTGGGCCTGATCCGCGAGGCGGCAGAGACGGGCGCGCTGTCGAACCGCGCCGATCCGGGGCAGGAAATCATCATGGTTCCCGCCTTCACCGGGCTTGGCGCGCCCTGGTGGCGCCCGCAGGCGCGCGGGGCGGTGTTCGGGATCAGCCGCAATACCGGGCCTGCCGAATTCGCCCGCGCGGCGCTGGAATCGGTGGGGTTCCAGACCCGCGATCTCTGGCAGGCGATGCGCGCTGACTGGCCGGAGGCGACCGACGCCGTGCTGCGTGTCGATGGCGGCATGGCGGCGTCCGAGCCTGCGATGCAGTTTCTGGCCGATATTCTGGGCGCCCCGGTCGACCGGCCGGTGAATACCGAAACCACCGCTCAGGGCGCGGCATGGCTGGCGGGCTATCGCGCCGGGATCTGTCCGGGGCCCGAAGAATACGCAGCGACATGGCATCTGGAACGGCGCTTCACGCCGCAGATGCCCGAGGCAGAGCGCGCGCGCCGCTACGGCGCATGGGGCCGCGCGGTCAGCGCCGTCATCGCCATGTCAGAGGGCGCGCCCCCCGATGATCAAAGCCCGTAGATCGCGCTGAACTTCGCTTCCAGATAATCCAGCAGCGGCGTGGCGGATACCGGGGCGCCACTGGCCTGTTCGATCAGCGGGCGGGCCGGGATCAGGCTGCCGTGGCGGTGGATGTTCTCGCGCAGCCATTCGACCGCCGGCGTGGCGTCACCTGCTGCCAGCGCATCATCCAGATCGGGCAGGGCGGCGCGCATGGCCTTGTTCAGACAGCCCGCATAGATATTCCCAAGTGTATAGGTCGGGAAATAGCCGAACAGCCCCACCGCCCAATGCACATCCTGCAAGACCCCGTTCGAAGGCTTGTCGACGGCCACCCCGAAATCCTTCAGGAAGCGGGCGTTCCAAGCCTCTTCCAGATCGGCGGCATCCAGCTTGGCGGCGATCAGGTCGCGTTCCAGATCAAAGCGCATCATGATGTGCAGATTATACTGCACCTCATCGGATTCGGTGCGGATATAGCCCGCCCCGACCCGGTTCACGCTGGCATAGAAATCATCGGGGTTGTCGATATTCAGCCCGTCGAAGGCATCCTTCATGCGTGCGAACAGCCAGCCGGTGAAGGCGCGGCCCCGCGCGATCTGGTTCTCGGCGATGCGCGATTGCGATTCGTGCACCCCAAGCGAGACACCCCGCCCAAGCGCGGTGAAGGCGTAATCGCTGTCGATGCCAAGTTCATAATTGGAATGGCCGACTTCATGGATGGTCGAGTAAAGGCAGTTGAACGGGTCCGATGTCACCACGCGGGTCGTGATGCGGCTGTCCTGCCAGCGGCCTGAACTGAAGGGATGAACCGCCAGATCCATGCGCCCCCTGCTCCAGTCATAGCCGAAAGCGCTGGCGCAAAGGCGTGCAAGGCGCAGCTGGGTTTCGGCGGGGAACTGGCCGCTCAGCATCTGCGGCTGGAAGGCGCTTCCCGTCAGATCATCGCGCAACTGCACCAGACGCGGGCGCATGTCACTGAAAATATGCGCGATATCATCGGCTTGTGCGCCCGGCTCATAATCATCAAGAAGCGCGTCGTAAGCGTTGCCGCCATCCGCCAGCGCTGATGCTTCCTCGCGTTTGAGCATGAGGATCTCGCTCAGCGTGGGCAGAAAGGCCGAGACATCCTCATTGCTGCGCGCCTCGGCCCAGATGCCCTGCGCGAGCGAGGTCAGCCGCGCCAGTTCCGTCGCCAGCCGCGCGGGAATGCGGGTCTGGCGGCGGAAATCGCGCGCGATCAGCGCCAGCATGCGGGCATCCTCGGCGTCCTCGATCTCGGCCTCGGCGCGGTCCAGCCATTCGCCGATGCGCGGATCGGTGCGGCGCTCGTGCAGAACGGCCTCCATCGCGGCCATTTCCTCGGCCCGCTGCTCGGCGGCACCGCGTGGCATGACGGTCTCCTGATCCCAGCCGAGGCGCTCGGCCACGGAAGAAAGCGCCTCGGTCGTGCGCTGAAAGTCCATCAGGGCGTCGAAATCGCTCATGGTCTGGTTCCCCGGATCGATGTTTCAATGGGATAGCGGGCGTGGTGGCGCGCGCGCAGGATCAGCACGAACAGCAGCACCGCGCCCATCTGATGCGCCAGCGCCAGATGCAGGGGCGAGGCGTGGATGACGTTGAAAATGCCAAGCAGCATCTGCAAACCCGTCGCCGCGATCATGGCTGTATAGGCCCCTCGCGTCACCGCATGCGGCGAGCGGCGCGCGCGTAGCCAGACCACCACGGCGAATATCGCCAGAAGATAGCCGGTCATGCGGTGGGTGAACTGCACAAGAGCCGGATTTTCAAAGAAATTGCGCCAGCCAAGCGTGCTGTCCCAGATCGCGGCGGGGACCCATTCGCCGCCCATTCTCGGCCAGCCGGTATATTGGCGGCCCGCGTCGATCCCGGCCACGAGCGCGCCGATCAGGATCTGGACGAAGGCCAGATGCATCAGCCCGGTGGTCATGGAAAACAGCTTCGCCTCACCCGCGCGGCGCGCGCGCAGCAACTCGGATTCGGGGCGCGAAAGCTGCATGGCATACCAGGCGATCAGGCCCAGAATGGCGAAGGCAAGGCCCAGATGCACCGCCAGCCGGTAGCTTGCGACCGAGGTGAGCGTGGTCGTGGCCACCCCGGAATGCACCATCCACCAGCCCACAACGCCTTGCAGCCCGCCAAGCGCGCCAAGACCCAGAAGGCGCGGGGTCCAGCCCGTGGGGATGCGCTTCGTGGCAAGGAAGAACAGAAAGCCAAGCGCCCAGACCAGCCCCACCAGACGGCCCAGAAGCCGGTGCGACCATTCCCACCAGTAGATATATTTGAACGCGGCCAAGGACATGCCGGCGTTGATTTCGGTATATTGCGGGATCTGGCGATAGGCGTCGAAGGCGGCCTGCCAGTCGGCATCGCTCATCGGCGGGATGACGCCCGTGACGGGTTTCCATTCCACGATGGACAGGCCCGAACCGGTCAGTCGCGTGGCCCCGCCAAGCGCGATCATCGCGGCGACCATCACGAAAATGACGATCAGCCAGGCGCGGATGGCGCGGCGCGCGCCCTTGGGCGCGGTGTCGATCAGCCCGCCGCCGCTGCCCGGCGCGGGGCGCGGGGTATCAGCACTGACTTCCTGAAAAATCGGGCGCTTGGACATGCGTTCTCCTGCCTGTGGCTTGGGCGAAGGCTTAGCCTGTGCCGGCAGGGGCGTCCAGCCGGTCAATCCGTCGCGGCGGGATCTGCCGGGGGTTCCCCAGGCGGGGTGTCCGGGTCGGATTCGGGATAAGGGGGGAAGGGCTCGCGGCGAAGCGGCTGGCTGCCGACGAGGCAACCGGCCCCGGCGTCGAAATCCGTGTCAGAGCCCCCGCCCGGCAGAAGCGCGGGATTTTCGAAAGCGGCGCAGATGCGCCAATGGCGGTCGTCGGTTCGGGTGTAGGTGTAAGCCGCGCCGGTCTGGTCCGCGGCGGGGATATCTGCCGGGCAGGCATCGGTTTTCGCCGGGCTTTCGGGCAGTTGGCCGGTGTTGTTCAACTGGCAGGTGATATTGGCATTGATGCGGCGCAGATCGCGCAACCTTTCGGCATCGCGCTTTTCGGCGCGCGCCTGCATCGGCCCGCCGCTGATGGCCAGCCCCGCGATCACCGCCAGCGCCGCGCATCCGGCAAGGGCAAAGGCGGCCCATCCTTGCGCGCTACTCATCCAGCTCGTCCCGGTAATAGGCGATGACCAGCCCGGCCACGCCTGCCACGATCAGCGCCTTCAGCGTGAAGCGCAGCGTCATATCCCCGTTGAGCAGCGCATAGATCGTGTAAACCAGATCGCCAAGCAGCACGATCACCGAGATCAGGAGCGTGATCGAGGCGAACCATTTGCGCACCAGGGATCGCCTGACGCCCTGATCATTCCGGCTGCGGCGCTGGATGCGGCTGTTGAGAAACAGAAACACCGGCGTGAACGCGATCAGCGAGGCCATCTGCCAGCGCATGTCGCCCCGCCAGTAGTAGGGGGGGTAATCGCCGTCTGGCAGCAACCTGTCGACCAGCCGGAAGCCAAGATCGCACAGGTTCCACGCCACTGCGACAAGCGTGATGAAAAGCAGGCCGTAGATCAGCGCTTCGCGCGCCGAGACATAGGGCTGCGGGCGCGGCACCGGGGGCAGGCCACCGGGCTGCGTCATCCAGGCACCAAGGGCGGCGCTGCGTTCCTGTTCGGACCAGCCGGCCTGTGCCAAAGCGGCCTCGACCTCGGCGGGATCGCGGCCGGATTGCAAGGCCGCGCGGACGAATTCCGATATCGGTTCTGATGGGCGCATATCCGACCTTTCTCACGTCATCTGGGCCAATCCTGCCCGCGCAGGCAAGCAGAAAAAATTTTGCATTCATGGTTTTTTCCGCTTGCACCCCCCGGCAGGCTGACCTAAATGACCCCTCACCGGCAGCCAAGGCGGTCGGGTTGAAACGGATGCGGGCGTAGCTCAGGGGTAGAGCATAACCTTGCCAAGGTTAGGGTCG
>JAUNTV010000124.1 GCA_030538515.1 Paracoccus sp. (in: a-proteobacteria) | reverse complement strand
GCGCCGACCCGGCCGTGCGCCGCGCGGCACCCAAGCTGGTCAATTCGATTTCGCGTGCGGTGAATCTGTGCGAGACCACGCTTGCCTTTGGCAAGGCGGAAGAGCCCGCGCCGACGCTGTCGCGTTTTGCGCTGCGCGCGCTCGCCGACGAGATCGCCGAGGCCGAGACCCTGTTGGGGACGGGCGGCGAAGACAGCGCGCCGCTGGTTGATTTCGTCATCGACATCAGCCCCAATCTGGTGATCCGCGCTGATCGTGACCAGTTGCACCGGGTGTTGTCGAATCTGATCCGCAATGCCCGTCAGGCGATCGAGACCTCGGCCCGCCCCGGCACGATCGAGATCGCCGCGACCGAGACGGATGCCGACTGGCGCATCCGCGTCGGCGACACCGGTCCCGGCCTGCCGCAAAAGGCGCGCGACTATCTGTTCCAGCCCTTTACCGGCGGCACCCGCAAGGGCGGCACAGGGCTGGGTCTGGCCATTGCGGCGGATCTGGTCCGCGGCCATGGCGGCCGGCTGGAGCTGATGCGCAGCGACGAGAGCGGCACCGAGTTTTGCATCACCCTGCCGCGCGGCGCGCTGAGCGAAAATTTGACAGTCGGGTGACTTTTATCCCTTGCGCCCCCCGGCCGCGCCATCTAGATACCTCCCTCACAGCGGACCCGTAGCTCAGCTGGATAGAGCACCAGACTACGAATCTGGGGGTCGGGCGTTCGAATCGCTCCGGGTCCGCCATTTTTCTTTGTAAACACCAAGCAAAACTGCCTTTTGCGTCACGAAATTGCCTCGTGGCGTGGTTTGGCATGTCTGGTCTCTTGTTCAGCCGCGATCAGGTTGCGGGCCTTTTGGTTTCAAAACTGACGGCTCGGTTTTTCGCCTTTACCGCCTCTTGGGCAGCGCCTCCAGCGATCTGATCTGGCCGAATGCGCATGTATTCGGACGGAACAGAATGGGAGGAGGGCGTAGCCCGATCCACGGCCCTGACGATGACTGTCAATGGTGATGGGTGGCCTTGGTGCGGCCCGCAGGCGTAGCCGAGGACACGGGGCCTCCCATCACGCCGCCTTGGCGGCGCTTGCCGATTGACCGGCATCGTCAGGGATGTTGGGCGGTCCTAAGGATACCGGGAATGCGGCAAGGCAGCATGAGTCTAGATCGACCGTTCGCAAAGGGCCGTCCGCTACACCCTGCGGATCGTCTTGGCGCTCACCTTGAAAAGGCCCGCAATCTCGTTGATGGAGCGCGCTTCTTCGTCGCGCATACGCCTGACCTCATCCGCTTGTGCCGCGTTCAGCGCCCGGGGACGACCGCCGATCTTTCCGCGCTTTCTTGCCGCCTCAAGCCCTTCGCGCGTGCGCTCTGAAATGCGCTCGCGTTCGAACTGTGCGATGCTTGCAAACACATGAAATACCAGCCTGCCAACCAGCTGATTTCTGGATGCGTGAAAGGTTGGGGCAAAAACTACTGTATTTGTCCAAAGGAGGCCCTTGCTTTCAGAACTCGATACACGTGTATTGGTACCCTCTGCCAGACTCGTCGAAATACTGACTTTCTCTTGCATGGGAAAAGCTGTTCCACGCGTCCCCGGCATCCTCCGCCTCAAGGCTTCCGCCGCCTGCTCTGTGAGCTGCCATTGCATGTGAGGTCTCGGGAAGTTCGTCGCCGAAGCGGTACGCGGCCATATAGGGTGCCGAGGTGCTTTTGCAGGCCCACAAAATCATCCCATCACGTGAAACGACGAACGCGACGGGTTTTGATGACAGCGAAACCATGCGCAGAGCACTCGCCTGAAGCGAGCACTCAAAGCGACTACCTACCTGACACAGCGTGGCTGCATCCCATCTCGCACCAGAAAATTCGTCGCGGATGATGTTCGCAGGCATTAAGAGCCACGACGCAAACAAGTTGGCCTCGGTTTCTATGTTATCCCGGAAGTCGTTGAGCGTAGCATCACTGTCTTCAAACCGGTCTCTGAGCCCACGGTGACACATGAAATGCCCAAGTTCATGCGCGTGCGTGAAACGTTGCCTGCGCTTGTTCTCGACCCTATTGTTGAGCAAAATCGTCCAGTTCTGACTATCCTTCGTTCTGACCAGACATCCTTCAAACGAATCGAAACACCCCCGTTTGGTAGTCAGTTTGCCGTCGAAGCCGCTGTCACGGAATGCACCGTCAATAAGTTTGGCTATGTCGAGCGGGTAGGTGTTTGGACCATACTTCTGCCAGAGATTGGTGAGTCGGATGGCCTCCTTAGTCGGCAGAGCTTTGGTCTTTGTCGTCAAAACCGGCAACTATCCTTTCTATCGTGCGCTTGTCATTCGCCGACAGCTTCTGAAACTTCCTGAAAAATGCATCTTCTAGTTGACTAGCTGATGGCTCATCCTTCGTGTCGTCCAGAAAAAAATCTGGGGACACAGCAAAATAGTTGGCGATCTTCAAGAGCAACTCGGCGGAGGGCTTGGCGTTCTTCTTGTTTTCCAGTTGCCACACATAGGCCTTGGATGAGCCAATGGCCTCAGCCAATTCCTCAAGAGTCGTGCGCTTCGCGGTCCTGACGTTGCGAAGCTTCTCCCCGAATTTTTCAGACATTCATGTGGCTCCTCTGCGTCGCTTGACAAAAGTATAGCGAACGCTGTATGAGTCGGCCAGTGTAGTGATAACTATACTTTTATGAAGCAATACAGAGGAGTGCCTCAGATGGCAGACAGACAAGTTACCGCAACGGGAAAAGACAAGGACGGGGATATTACGAAGCTCTGCAAAGCTGGCGAAGTATGGTCGCCGCGCCAGAAGGCTGACGCGATCCGCGACATCGAGAGTGGCACGCATACCTATTTCGTGCAGCAGCCAGGCACGTCTCGTGTCAACGTCTCCGTGGTGAACGGCACTACCGGCAAGTATCTGCGCTCGACCGCAGACAAGTCTTCGAAGAACAATCTGGATAATCTCCCGGACTGCTAATTCGATGACACTGCAACAATAGGGCTCGCGGACAGCAAAGCTCTGCGAGCCCGCACTTATCTAGGCAGCCAGTCGGATTGCCGGCATCCGGTAATTTTTCAGAGTACGGGGTTTTAAGTGGGCCTTTTGCATAAAGAATCTTTCGGCAGCCGTTATTAGCGAGACAAAGCCGCCGGTTTGGGATTTTTCGATAATCTCCGCTTCTCTGCGATCTGCTTCAGCTTGTGCAATTCGTCGGTTTCTCGTCCCCGTGCTGAAATAGCGACGTTGGCCGTTGACAGTGCAGTCACGCTGCCGCGATTCCATCAGGATGCCTTTCACCTGACCAGGAACCTGTCGGGCCTCGACGCCGAGACCGATTCCAGCAAGGTCGTCGGCAAGGCCGTATCTCTGGATGCGACCAAACCCAGACCTTTCCGATCTGACAAAGACGACCCGGATGCTGGCCGCTCAAACAGGGGGGTGAATGATATCACCACGAATAATGGCCCTTCAAACGCAAGGGATTGAAAGGTTCAGCGGCGATTGTTCCGGATCGCATTCAAGCCGCAGCCACCGATAGACAGATAGGCTGCTTTCACATCGGACCGTCACATCGTGGGATCAAGCACCTTATGTGTCTTGTGCCTGTTACCTGATCGCCATCGCAGGCCCTGCCCGATCTTTGGCGCGGCCGCCCGCGCGCTGACAGGGTCAAACCCTCGCCGGCCTAGCGCTTGCCCAGAACCTCGCGGCGCTGGCGCAGCGAGGTGCGGAACAGCCAGCCGGTGACGAGGGTCAGGATGATGGCGGTGGCGGCAGCGCCGGCCAACGTGCCGTGGGGGCGGGTCGAGGTCCCGGTCCGGATCGACTTGCCGGTCATCAATGCGTCGACAAGGGCCCAGAGCAACCACCCCGAGGTGGTCAGAAAAATCAGGAACAGCGCGCCGATCATGACCAGCCCGGCGATGCTTTGGGTGTGGCCGAGGAGGCGGCTGGTGTCGGCCGGGCCGGCGGCGCTTTCGGCGACCCGCCGCTCGATCTGGCCGATAAAGGGGCCCAGCGGCTTGTCCTCATCCGCGACCAGACGGCCGTATTTGCCTTCGGCGATGCGCTTCATCGCGTGATCCAGCGCGAACCGCCGCCCGTCTCTGGTCACCAGAATGCAGGTCATCTCGTGATCGGTGCTGATCTCGTTCAGCGCCGTGATCTCGTCATAGCGCACAAAGGCGCGGCGGCCAAAGCCGGTCAGCGGCACGACATTCCGCTCGCGGATGCGGACGCCGCCCTGCTCGACCTCCCATTCATGGCGGCGGAAACAGCGCGCAACGCCAAAGGCCAGCACCGCGGCGGCGCTGAAGACCGAATACATCAGGATCCGATTGCCCTCCAGCCAGTCGGCCCCGGACGCCAACCAGGTGCCGTAGGCGGGGATCGCCAAAAAAGCCAGCAGCGGCAGGATGATCCCCCGCCTGTGCAGATAATTCGAGCTGTATTTGAACATCCGGGGCATGATCTACTGGTTGTGAATTTTGGCTCTGTCAAAGCCATTCTTCCTGAAAATTCAAAAATAACGACCTGTCTAAATAGCCAATAGACAAAGCTGAATTTTTCTCAATATATTTAAATTTATCTAAATCACAATCAAAAATGCAAATTTAGTCTGATCTAATTGCTACCGATTCTCGGTTAATGGACTCTTGTTTCGTGGCGATAGAGGTCATGTCCGGGTGAGCGCCGGGGCCAATTGGGCCAAGGCCAGAGAGGAGATTCGATCATGCGGTCAAGTGTTGGCGGACATGCTGCGCGTTCTTTTGCCTTGCTTCTGGGCAGCACTGCTTTGACCGCCTTCCTGGCTTTGCCGGCTCCCTACGCCGAGGCGCAGGTCGTGGTGGGCAACAAGCCGCCGAGAGGAGCTAACGGCTCCAATGTTCTTGGCAATGCGGACGCGGACGATGGTTCGGCGGGACTGAACCTTCCTGCACACACCAACACGACAAACGTGACTTCGCCCCCCAGGGCTTATTTCGGCGATGCCCGCGGAGCTGATGGCGGAAATGGGGGAACTGTCATTGGCCTTTCCGGGGTCGAGGGTGGCGATGGCGGCAATGGCGGTTCGGGCGGCAGTGTGAATATCACCAATAATGCGGTTCTCTTGACCACCGGCGACCCGCTTCTCTTTCCCGCCCATGGCATGTGGGCAGATGCCCGCGGCGGCGATGGTGGCGATGGCTCATGGGCAGCCTTTGGCTTTTTAACATCTGGCGGCAAAGGCGGTAACGGCGGCGACGGTGGCACGGCACGAGCTGTCGCGGGTGTCAACAGCCAGATTAGGACAACAGAGGATCGCGCCTAGGGCATGCTCGTAAATGCCAGCGGCGGCAAAGGTGGTGACGGCGGCACCGCCGCAGGCGGCATTGGCGGCGGAAGCGGAGGCGATGGCGGGCGCGGCGGACGGGGCGGCACGGCTTACGGCGAAAACCGCGGCCTGATCGAGACGCAAGGAGCCTTTTCCGATGGTATGCGGGTGCGTTCGGCAGGCGGCGTGGGCGGCGACGGGGCCGGTGGTTTTGGTTTGATCGTCGGCAGTGGCGGCAATGGTGGCGGCCCCACCGTGGGGGGCAATGCGACGGGCGTGAATGCCGGCACGATCAGAACGAGCGGCGATTTCGCTGGCGGCATGGTCGTGCAGTCGATCGGCGGCGGCGGCGGCGATGGCGGCGGCGCTTTCGGCGCCTTT
Source organism: Paracoccus sp. (in: a-proteobacteria) (assembly GCA_030538515.1). Classification (GTDB taxonomy): domain Bacteria; phylum Pseudomonadota; class Alphaproteobacteria; order Rhodobacterales; family Rhodobacteraceae; genus Paracoccus. Next base: position 1,782 of record JAUNTV010000124.1, on the reverse strand, counting down.
GGCGGCGGCGGTTCGGGTGCGAGCGGCAATAATGGTGCGACCGCCAGCGCGACCAATACCGGGACAATCACGACCAGCGGCAGAGCAGCGGTCGGAATGCTGGTCGAATCAATCGGTGGCGGCGGCGGCAACGGGGCCGGGGCAGCCGGCGGGCTGGTCTCGATTGGCGGCCGCGGCGGCGGTGGCGGCAATGGCGGCAGCGTTATCACCGATATCGGCGGCAGCATCACCACGGGCGGTGATGGCTCACATGGGCTTTTGGCGCAATCCGTGGGCGGCGGCGGTGGCACCGGCGGTTTCGCGACAGCGATCGCCCCCATTTCGGCGCTCAGCATCGGCGGTAGGGGCGAGATCGGCGGGGCGGGGGGCGAGGTCAACATCATCCAGTCGGACGTGGCGGCGCAGATTTCCACCTCGGGCCGTTCTGCCATAGGTATCTTTGCCCAATCTGTCGGCGGCGGCGGCGGCAATGGCGGCGGCGCCTTCTCGGCGTCCGACCTTGTCAGCATCAGCATCGGTGGCAGCGGCGCCGCCGCTGGCAGTGGCGCCGAAGTCAGCTACAACGTCGGCAATGCGAATATCACGACCAGAGGCGTTGATTCAGCCGGTATCCTGATCCAGTCGGTGGGCGGTGGCGGCGGCAATGGCGGCTTTACGCTGGGCGGCTCGGGTGCGATCGCGGTCGGTGTCGGCGGCAGCAGTGACGCCGGCGCAGCCGGAGGCGCGATCACCGCGACGGCTGGCGGGACGGTCAGCACGTTTCAGGATCGCTCAAGCGGGATCATCGCGCAATCACTGGGCGGCGGCGGCGGCAATGGCGGGTTCACGTTTCAGGGCGGTCTCGCCGGCGCCATCAGTGTTGGTGGCAGCGGCACCGGCGGTGGCGATGCCGGAACGGTCAGCCTGACCAGCAGCACCGAGATCCACACACGCGGCCGGCAATCCCATGCCATACTGGCGCAATCGGTGGGCGGCGGCGGTGGCTCGGGCGGATTCGCGACAGCTGCGGTCGGGCCGTCGATTGCGGTCGGCGGCAGCGGTAGCCGTGGCGGTCTGGGCCGTGCGGTTACGGTCACCAACACCGGTGCGCTGCGCAGCGATGGGCATAGTTCCCACGGAATTCTGGCGCAGTCCATCGGCGGCGGCGGTGGCGATGGCGGCGTAGCGGTGTCCGGTGGTCTGGCGCTGGCCATCGCGGTCGGCGGGACGGGTGGTCGTGGTGGCAGCGCCAGTCCGGTGACGGTCAACAACACTGCAAGCATCAATACCGGCGGCCGTTTCTCGCATGGCATTCTGGCTCAGGCGATCGGCGGCGGGGGCGGTAATGGCGGCTCGTCCTCGGCCCTGTCGCTCGGGGCCTGGGCGGCAGCCAGCGTTGCGGTCGGCGGTGCCGGAGGCGACGGTGGCAACGGCGGCGTGGTCGATCTGACCCATGCCGGCGATATCCGCGTCACCGGTGCCGGCTCGAAAGCCATTTTCGCGCAATCGGTGGGCGGCGGCGGTGGCACTGGCGGCACTGCGCTGGCCGGAGCCTTCAGCGTCGGGGTTTACGTCAATGTCAACACGCCGGTCTCGGTCGGCGGCTTTGGCGGCAACGGCGGCGATGCCGGTGGTCAGGTCACGCTGCGCGCCGACGGTAACATTACGGCGGACGCGGCACCGGCCTCTGGCGGCATCGTCGCCCAGTCCATCGGCGGCGGTGGCGGCAACGGCGGCCGCTCCACCTCGATCAGCAGCGGGGCCAGCACGAATGTCAGCGTCAATCTGGGCGTGGCCGTTGGC
>JAUNTV010000001.1:33073-47632 GCA_030538515.1 Paracoccus sp. (in: a-proteobacteria) | reverse complement strand
TTCGCTCATGAGCTCAATACCGGTAATGATCAGATTTGAAGGGGCCTTCGGGTGCCACGCCGATGTAATCGGCCTGCTCGGCGGACAGTTTCGTCAGCTTCGCGCCGACCTTCTCCAGATGCAGCGCGGCCACCTTTTCATCCAGCGCTTTCGGCAGGATATAGACGCCCGGCTGATATTCGTCACCCTTGGCGAACAGTTCGATCTGGGCCAGCACCTGATTGGTGAAGCTGGCCGACATGACGAAGCTGGGATGCCCGGTGGCATTGCCAAGGTTCAGCAGACGGCCCTGGCTCAGCAGGATGATACGATTGCCCGAGGGCATCTCGATCATGTCGACCTGATCCTTGATATTCGTCCATTTGTGGTTTTTCAGCGCCGCGACCTGAATTTCATTGTCGAAATGGCCGATATTGCCGACGATGGCCATGTCCTTCATGGCGCGCATATGCTCCAGCCGGATCACGTCCTTATTGCCGGTCGTCGTGACGAAAATATCGGCGCTGTCGGCCACATCTTCCAGCGTCACCACCTCGAACCCGTCCATGGCGGCTTGCAGCGCGCAGATCGGATCGACCTCGGTCACCTTGACGCGGGCACCGGCGCCCTGAAGGCTGGCCGCCGAACCTTTGCCGACATCGCCGTAGCCGCAGACCACGGCGACCTTGCCGGCCATCATCACATCGGTGGCGCGGCGGATGCCGTCCACCAGCGATTCCTTGCAGCCGTATTTATTGTCGAATTTCGACTTGGTGACCGAATCGTTCACATTGATCGCCGGGAAGGGCAGCAGCCCCTTCTTGTGCAGGTCATAAAGGCGATGCACGCCGGTGGTGGTTTCCTCGGACACGCCCCGAATGGCGTCGCGCTGCGCGGTGAACCAGCCGGGGCTGGCGGCAAGGCGCTTGCGGATCTGGGCAAACAGGGCCTCTTCTTCCTCGCTGGTGGGGGTTTCGATCAGGTCGGCCTCGCCCGCCTCGACCCGCGCGCCAAGCAGGATATACATGGTCGCATCGCCGCCATCGTCCAGAATCATGTTCGCCGTGCCTTCGGCGAACTGGAAGATCTGGTCGGTATAGGCCCAGTATTCGGTCAGCGTCTCGCCCTTGATGGCGAAAACCGGCACGCCCGAGGCCGCGATCGCCGCCGCCGCATGATCCTGCGTGGAATAGATGTTGCACGACGCCCAACGCACATCCGCGCCAAGCGCGACCAGCGTTTCGATCAGCGCGGCGGTCTGGATGGTCATATGCAGGCTGCCCGCGATCCGCGCGCCCTTCAGCGGCTTGGCTGCGCCATATTCCGCCCGCAGCGCCATCAGGCCGGGCATTTCGGTCTCGGCGATATCCAGTTCCTTGCGGCCAAAATCGGCCAGGGCGATATCCTTGATGATATAGTCGGTCATGTCATGCCTTTCGCGGGTTTCAGGCGCGATAACATCGGGCGGATGAAGATTCAATGAACGCCGCAAGCTTGCGCCACCGCTTCGGCTGGCGTATCGCCAAAAGATGCAGGGCAAGGGGGGAATGCGCGCGATGGCGATGCTTCTGGCGGATGTGGGCGGCACCAATGCGCGGCTGGCGCTGGCGCATAACGGTGTGATCGACAAGGGCAGCATCACCCGTTATCTGGGCGAGGATTACGACAGTTTCGACCGCGTGGTGCAGAGCTTTCTGGCCGAACGGGACGATCCGCGCCTGTCCGCCGTCTGCGTGGCCGTGGCCGGGCCGGTCGCGGGCGGCAAGGCGCGGCTGACCAACCGCGACTGGGACTTCGCCGAGACCCGGCTGGCGCAGCTGACCGATGCCGATAACGTGCGCCTTATCAACGACCTGACAGCCCTTGGCTATGCCACCCCCTTTTTGGGGGCCGAGGGGGTCTCGGTCCTGCGCGCAGCACCTTCGGACCGCGCCCGCAACCGCCAGTCGCTGGTGGTGGGGGCGGGCACCGGCTTCAACGTGTGCAGCGTGCAGGCCCTGCCCGGTGGCGCCATCACCTGCATGGAGGCCGAAGAGGGCCACACCAGTCTGCCCGCCAATATCGCCGCGATCCTGACGGAACGGCTTGGCGCGGCGGGTGTCGCGCCGTTCTTCTCGACCGAGGAAACCTTTGCCGGGCGCGGCCTTGCGGCGCTGCATCACGCGCTTCACGGCGGCGCACCGATCCCGGCCGAGGCGGTCTCGGCCGCCGCGGTGGCGGGTGATGCGCGGGCCGGGGAAACATATGCTCTGTTCACCACGCTTTTCGGCCTGCTTCTGCGCGAACTGGCGCTGCGCTTCATGCCGCTGGAGGGGATCTTCCTTGCCGGCTCTGTCGCGCGCAGCATGGAGGGCCGGGCCGAGGCGCTGGAAGCCGCCTTCCTGACCCAGCCCTATATGCGCGACATCCCCCTGAACACCCCCATCCTGCTGATCCGTGACGATATGGCGGCACTTCACGGCTGTCTTGCCGCGATTAGCTGATATTTGCTTGTTCTTCCCCCGGAAATCTGGATTTTGGGGGGCAAAGCTGCAAAAACAAGCAGCATGGGCAATGAGGCAGGCATGGGAAAGGCGGCGAAACTAGTCGCGACGGCAGCAGTTGCGGCGGCCCTTGTGGCCGTTGAAGCCGGTGCGCAATCGGCATCCTCTTCGAATCCGTTCGCGGGGATATCGCGGCTCTTTTCCGGGGCCGAGGAACCCGTCACCGACGAGACCGGCCGCGTTCTGGGCCCGCCGGTCGAGTTGCAGGTGGTGATCACCGATGGCGACGAGGATCTGGCCCGGCCCGTGCGCAATGCCTCGCTGGTGGCCAATGCGCTGAACGAGGATCGCAACACCGGGCAGGATATCCTTGCCGCCGCGCGTGGCGATTATGCGCGCGCGCTTGGCGTGATGTATGATGAGGGCTATTTCTCGGCCATCATCAATATCACGCTGGACGGCACCGAGGCCGCCGAGATCGCGCCGCTGGATGCGCCGGCCTATATCGGCCATGTGGTGATCGAGATCGACCCCGGCCCGCGCTTCAAATTCGCCCGCGCCGATCTGGGACCGCTGGCACCGGGGACCGCGCCGCCCGACAGCTACCGCGTCGGCGAAACCGCAGGAACCGGGATCATCAAGCAGGCGGCATCGGATGCGGTCAGCAACTGGCGCGACGCCAGCCATGCCAAGGCGCGCATCTCGTCCGAGGAAATCATCGCCGATCACGGCACCTCGCGCATTGAATCGGCCATCGGGGTCGCGCCCGGCCCGGCAGTGACCTTCGGGCGGCTGCATACCAGCGGCAATGAACGGCTGAACACGCGCCGGCTGCTGAAGATCGCGGGCTACCCCGAGGGTGAGACCTTCGATCCCGAAAAGCTGGACCAGGTGCGCAAGCGGTTGCGCCGCACGGGCATCTTCTCGGCCATCACCCTGGTTGAAGCCGAAAGGCTGAACCCCGATGATTCCATGGATGTGGACCTGACGGTGGTGGAACAAAAGCCCCGCCGTCTTGGTGCCTCGGCCGAGATATCGACATCCGACGGGGCCATGGTCTCGGCCTATTGGCTGCATCGCAACCTGCTTGGCGGGGGTGAGCGTTTCCGTGTCGAGGCCAAGGTCAGCGACATCAAGGCCGATCATGATGAGCTGGATTATTCCATCGGCTTTCGCATCGAGCGCCCGGCCACGCTGCACCCCGATGTGACCGGCTATATCGACCTGAAGCTGGCCGAGGACAACGAGCCGGAATATTACCGCCGCTCGGCCGATCTGGCCTTCGGTTTCAATTATATCCGATCCGAGCGGCTGAACGCCGATATCGCGCTGCTGTTCAACAAGACGCGGATCAACTACGGCACCGGTTATTACACCTATGAAAGCGTCTCGCTTCCCGCCAGTGTCACATGGGACCGGCGCGACGATATGCGCAACGCCCGGCATGGCTATTGGCTTTCGGGCAGCCTGACGCCCTTCAAGGGCTGGCATGAAACCGGCTCGGGCCTGCGCATGACCGGAGAGGGGCGCGTCTATCGCAGCTTCATGGCCGAGGACCGGCTGACCTTCGCCGCCCGTGCCCGCGCCGGCACGGTTCTGGGGCCAAGCCTGATCGAGACGCCGCCGCAATATCTGTTCTTCTCGGGCGGGGGCGGCAGCGTGCGCGGCCAGCCATATGAATCGCTGGGTTTCGATATCCCGCTTCCGGGCACCACGGACACCGCATGGGTCGGGGGGCAAAGCCTCGTCAATCTCAGCCTTGAGGCGCGCTTTCAGGTGCGCGAGCGGATCGGCGCGGTGGTCTTCGCGGATGCCGGCCAGATCTGGAGCGACGGCGGATGGAAGGGCGAGACGCAATCGCAGGCGGGCGCGGGCATCGGGCTGCGCTACAGCACGCCCATCGGGCCGGTCCGCATCGACGTGGCCACCCCCGTCAAACCCCGCGAGGGGGTCAGCCGGGTGCAGCTTTACCTTGGATTGGGGCAGGCTTTCTGATGATACGGCATATCCCGCTGATCCTTGCGCTGGCCTTTGCCCCGCTTCCCGCCATCGCGCAGAACACAGCCGATCCCGACGCCTCATTGGCCGATATCGCCGCCGAGGAAAGCGATGACGCGGGCTTTCTGACCCGCGTTTTGCAAAACCGGCTGTCGGGCGCGGGGCGCGCTGTTCATATCACCGGCTTCAACGGCGCGCTGTCCTCGCGCGCGACGTTCGAGCGGATCACCATCGCCGATGCCGAAGGGGTCTGGCTGACGCTGGATGACGGCGCGATTCAATGGACGCGCTCGGCGCTTTTGCGCGGGCGTGTCGAGATCGGCGAACTCAGCGCGGCACGCATCTCGATCCCGCGCGCGCCCAGGGGCGAGGAAGAAGAACAGAACCGCCGCACCGAAGCCCGCAGCTTCAACCTGCCCGAGCTTCCGGTCGGCATCAATATCGCCAGGATCGATGCCGAAAGCGTCATTCTGGGCCAGGATTTGCTGGGGGAAGAGGCCACGGTCGCGGTCACGGGCTCGATGTCGCTGGCGGGCGGCGAGGGCGAGGCAAATCTGGTCGTGAACCGCACCGATGGCAAGAAGGGCGATTTCACCTTCGACGGCAGTTTCGACAATTCCAGCCGGGTGCTGAACATCGACCTGTCGCTTGACGAGGACCCCGACGGGATTTTCAGCCGCGCCACCCAGATCGAGGGGCGCCCCGCCGTCACCGCCGAGATCAAGGGCGAAGGCCCGCTTAGCGATTATGCCGCCGATATCCGCATTGCCACGGACGGGCAGCCGCGCGTCACCGGCGCGGTGACTTTCGAAGCCGCCGAGGGTGCCGAGGGCGCGCCCGGAAATCGCTTCAGCGTGCAGATCGGCGGCGATCTGGCCACGCTTCTGCCGCCCGACAACCGCGCATTCTTCGGCAATGACACGCAGCTGGTCGCACAGGGCTGGCGCGCCGAAACCGGGCGGCTGGACCTTGAATCGCTGCAACTTCATACCGATGCGCTGAAAATCGACGGCAAGCTGTCGCTGAACGATCAAAGCGCGCCGCAGATGCTGGACCTGACCGTCGATTTCGGGGCCGAGGCGGGCGCGACCACCCTGCCCGTCGTCATTCCCTTCACCGACCCCTCGATCACCGTGCGCGCCGGGCATCTGAGCATCGGCTTCGACGAAACGCAGGGCGCGGACTGGCGGCTTGCGGGCTGGCTGGACACGATCAGCCGCCCCGGTGTGGACATGGCGCGGCTGGTGCTGGACGGGCGCGGTCAGGTCCTGCTGACCGATGGTGAGGCGTTCGAGAAGGTCAGCGGCCTGCTGTCCTTCGACCTGACCGGTCTGGATCTTGCGGATGAGAAGCTCCAGCGCGTTGCCGGCACCGAGATTTCGGGCGAGACGCGGTTCGACTTCACCTCGGGCGAGGTGCTGGAACTGTCCTCCATGCAGATCTCGGGCAAGGATTACGCACTTGGCGGGCGGCTGACCGTTGACGGGCTGACCAGCGGGATCGTGCTGTCCTCGGACCAGCTTATCGCCACGCATGACGATCTTTCGAACCTGTCGGAACTGGCCGGGCGCAGCCTGTCCGGGCGGGCGACCGCCGATCTGGCAGGCTATTTCCAGCTTCTGACCGGGGCTTTCGACATCGACGCCACGGTGACAGGCACCGATCTGAAGGTGGATGACGAACGGCTGGATCACCTGCTGCAAGGCGATTCCACCATCGCGCTGTCGGCATCGCGCCATGAGGACGGGACCGAATTGCGCAACCTTGCGATCAATGCGCAGCGCATCAGCCTGACCGCCAGCGGCACCGCGATCAGCGGCAATCTGGACCTGACCGCGGATTTTAACGTGCCGACGCTGGCCGATCTGGACCCGGATTTCGCGGGCACGCTCAGCGCCAATGCGCGGCTGGTCGGCAGCGCCGGCGCGCGCCAGCTTGTGCTGAGCGGCGATGCCTCGGGCCTGAAAACCGGCATGGCGCTGCTGGACGGCGTGCTGGCCGGGCAATCGCAACTGAACGCGCAATTGCAGGAAGGCACCGACGGCTTCAGCCTGACCTCGCTGGAGTTGAAGAACCCGCAACTGGGGCTTGAGGGCAGCGGCAGGCTGAGCGGCGGCGAGATCGACGCCCGCTTCGATCTGGGTTTCCACGATCTGGGCGCCCTGGGCGAGCGTTTCTCGGGCCTTCTGAACGCCGAGGCGCGGATCACCGGCAATGCCGGCGGCCGCCATATCCTGATCACCGGCACGGGCGAGCGGCTGGCCATCGGGCAAAGCAATATCGACGGGCTTCTGGCGGGCACCACCGCCATCAATATCGACGCCATGCAGGCCGGTGGCCGCATCACGCTGCAAGATGCGCGCATCGGCAATGACAACTGGCAGGCCACCGCGACCGGCACGCTGGCGGGCGCGGGCACGCAAGCCGATGCCCGGATCGAGATCCCCTCGCTTGCGCCGATGGGCGCGGGCTGGGGCGGCACGCTGAATGCCGATCTGACCGTGACCGAGGCCACTTCGGGCGGGCGCGAGATACGCATGAACGGCATCGGGCAGGATCTGGCGCTCGGGCAGAAGAATGTCGACGGCGCGTTGCATGGCCGCACCGATATCACCATGCTGGCCGAACAGGGCATCGATGGCACGCTTCGCCTGCAAAGCCTTGATATCCTTAACCCGCAACTGAATGCGCAGGCCTCGGGCGCGCTGACGGACGGGCGCGCCAGCGGGCAGGCCGCCGCGCAGATCACCGATCTGGCCGCGCTTGGGCAGGGCTGGTCGGGCACGCTGAATGCCTCGGCCCGGCTCGACACGGATGCGCAGGGCACCCGGCGCGTCGAAATCGACGGTCGCGGCCAGAATATCCGGCTGGGTCAGGCGCAGGCCGATGCCGCGCTGACCGGCACCACCACCATCGATATCGTCGCCGAACAGGCCGGTGATGGCGGCATCACCGTTGAGCGCGCGAATATCACGAATGACCAGCTTGACGCCACCGCCCAGGGCCGCATCGGGCGTGACGGCACCGATGCTGCCGGCAAGCTGACGGTGCGCGATCTGGCCTCGCTCGGGCTTGGATTGCAGGGCGCGCTTGACGTCGACGCCGCGTTCCGGGATGCACCAGACGGCGCGCGCAGGCTGACCGTGACCGGCACCGGGCAGGATCTGGCGCTTGGCCAGCAGGGCAATGCCGGGCGGCTGACCGGCGCGACGCGGATCGACATCTCGGCGCTGGAACAGGCCGGCACCTATCAGATCGAACGCGCCGAACTGACCAATGACAAGGCCCGCATCAGTGCCGAGGGCGTGATCGGTCCCGAAGGCAGCAATGCCAGCGCCGATGCCGAAATCAGCGATCTGGCCGCGCTTGGCCTTGGCATGGCGGGCGCGCTGACGGCTCAGGCCACGCTGAAGGATGACGGCAGCGGCGCGCAGGCGTTCAACCTGACCGGCACCGCCCATGATCTGGCGCTGCGTCAGGCTGGCGCGGGGCAGGCCCTGCAAGGCGAGACGCGCTTCTCGGCCTCGGGCAATCTGCAAGGGGGGCTGATCACGCTGGATCAGGCGGGCATCACCCATCCCAAGCTGCGCGCCGATGCTGGCGGCACCTATGGCACGGGGCAAACCGATCTGAATGCAAGGATCGAGGCGACCGATCTTTCCTTTCTCGGCGGCGGTGTGGGCGGCGCGCTGACCGCGCGCGCGCAGGTCAGCGATTCCGCGACGGGGCGGCTTTTCGACGTGACCGGCACGGCGCGCAATCTGGCGGTGGGCAATGCACAGGCCGATGGCGCGCTGGCGGGCGAAACGCGGCTGGCCTTTCGTGCCACGCAAAGCGGCAGCCGCTTCGATATCGAGCGTTTCGATGCCGAAAACCCCCAGGTCAGCATCACCGGTCAGGGCGTTCTGGGCGGCGGGCAGACCCGTTTCGAAGGCCGGGCCGCAAGCCGCGACCTGTCGTTTCTGGGGCCGAATTTCCGTGGCGCGCTGAACGCCGATGCCGTGCTGGAAGCCCGTGGCAATGCGGTGGCGTTCGACATCACCGGAACCGGCAGCAATCTGGCGACGGGCGTGGCGCAGCTTGATGGCGCGCTGGCGGGCGAGACGCAGATCACCGCCACCGGCCAGCAAACGGGCGGGGTGATCCGGCTGGATGAGGCCCGCGCCACGAACGGGCAGCTCAACGCGACGGCCTCGGGCAGCTATGGCGGCGGGCAGACCGATCTTCGCGCTGCGCTTTCCGTGCCCAGCATCGGCTTTGCCGGGCCGGGCTGGCGCGGGAACCTCAGCGCCAATGCCCATATGACCGAGGCCACCGGCGGGCAGCGCATCGCGGTCGACGCAACGGCCAATGCGCTTTCCATCGGCAATGACCGCGCCGATGCGCTGCTGCGCGGGCAGACCACGGCGAATGTGGTGGTGCTGCTGACGCCCGAGGGGGTCGTGCTGAGCAATCTCAACGCGCGCAACCCGCAGCTTCAGGTGATCGCCGATGGCGACCCGGCGCGGGGGCTGAACGTCGATGCGCGGCTTCTGAACCTTGATCCGATCCTTCCCGGCATCTCGGGCGCGGCGCAGGCCACCGGGACGGTCCGGCAGATCGATGGCGGCACAAGGCTTGACCTTGCCGTGACCGCGCCGGGCGGAACGCGGGCGCAGATCGCCGGGCTGGTGGCGGGCGCGGCCACCGATCTGCGCATGAGCGGCATCACAGATGGCGCCGCCGCCAACCCCTTCCTGCGCACGCGCAGCCTTGCTGGCGCGGTCAGCTTCGATCTGCGCATGCAGGGCGCGCCGGGGCTGGATGCGCTAAGCGGCACGGTCTCCATGCCCGACGGGCGGCTGGCCGAACCCCGCCTTGGCATGGCGGTCGAGGGGCTTCGGCTGAACGCGGCGCTTCAGCGCGGGCTGATCAATCTGGATGTCGCGGGCAATCTGTCGGCGGGCGGCGGAATCGCGGCCTCGGGTTCGGTCGACCTGCGCCCGGCCTCGCCGGTGCTGGATATCACCGCGCGGCTGAACCGGGCGGTCCTGCGCGACCCCAGCCTTTACGAATTGACCGCCGATGGCACCGTGACCGTGACCGGCGTGGCGGCGGATGGTCCGCTGGTCAGCGGCACGATCAATATCCTAGAGGCCGAATTCCGCATCCCCTCGACCGGGCTTGGCGGGGTGCAGGCCATTCCCGATATCATCAATGTCAATGACAACTGGCGCATCGCCGCCACCCGCGCCAAGGCCGGGCTGGAACCCTACGGCAGCCTTGCCGCGCAGGCCGCCGATCTCAGCGGGCCGGCAGCCGTGCCGCCCGCCAATCCCGCGCGCTTCAATCTGACCATCAGCGCCCCCAACCAGATCTTCGTGCGCGGGCGCGGGGTGGATGCCGAGCTTGGCGGCGACCTGCGCCTGACCGGAAACGCCCGCAATCCGGTCCCGGTGGGGCATCTTTCGCTGATCCGGGGCCGGGTCGATCTTCTCGGCAAGCGTTTCGATCTGACCGAGGGGCTGATCGAATTGCAAGGCAGCCTGATGCCGGTGATCCGCCTTGTCGCCACGCATGAGCAAAGCGATATCTCGATCCGCATCATCATCGACGGCGAATTGCGCGACCCCGAAATCACCTTCGAATCCGATCCGCAGCTTCCGCAGGAAGAAGTGCTGTCTTATCTGCTGTTCGGGCAGGGGCTGGACCAGATCACCGCGCTTCAGGCCGCCCAGCTTGCCAATGCGCTGGCGACCCTGGCCGGTCAGGGCGGTATCGGCATCGTCGGCAATATCCGCGAGGCCGCCGGGCTGGACGATCTTGACCTGACCGTCGACGAGGAAGGCAACGTCGCGCTGCGGGCCGGAAAATACATCAGCCGGAACGTCTATACCGATGTTCAGGTGGGCGACAGCGGCAAGACCCAGATCAACCTGAACCTTGATCTCAGCACCTCGCTGACCGCCCGCGTCTCGGTCGATAATGAAGGCGACAGCAAGCTGGGTGTCTATTACGAACGCGACTACTAGGCGCGGGCCGGATGCCCAGGCCGCGGGGCCAGCCCTTCGGGGCCCCCCGCGTATATCCGCCCATGGCGCGGCCTTTCACACAACGGGGCGCTTTACCCGTGGCAAATGCCGCATTAGGCTTCGGCTGGAACTGCCTGCCTTATCGAGACGGAGGGAAACCGATGAGCAAACGCGACGATCTGATCGCCAAATATGCCACTGATATCAAAGAAAAGCTTGGCCAGACACCGGATATGGACCTGCTGAGCAAGGTCACTATAGGCTGCGGTCCTTCGATCTATAACGCCGATAGCGAAACCGTGGCATCCAGCGACAAGGCCGAGCTTGAGCGCGTCAAGACCAATTTCCTGATCAAGAAACTGGGCCTGACCGATGGCCCGGCGCTGATGGAAGGCATCGACAAGGTGATCGCGGATTACGGCGCGTCGAACCGGAACAAATACCGCCCGGTGGTCTATTACATGCTGACCCGCCATTTCGGCAAGGAAGCCGTCTACGCCTAGGCGGCAGCCCCCAGCATCGCCTTGAGCATCATCACATGCTCGGGCGTGGCGCCTTGGGCATCGGCGGCCAGTTCGGCAGCCGCAGCGTAAAGCCGGGGCGCGGGAATGATGCGGTCGACCAGCCCCCAGTCGCGGGCCTCGGCCGCATCCAGAACCGCCCCGGCCATGAGCAGCATCTTGGCGCGCGAGACCCCGATCAGCGCCGCCAGCCGGCGCGGATCGGCCTGTGGCGGCTGGATGCCCAGCCTCATCACCGGATAGAAGAACCGCGCTTCGGGCACGCAGATGCGGATGTCGCAGCCAAGGGCCAGCCCGAAGGCACCGCCCGCCATGGCCCCGTTGATCGCAGCGATGGTCAGGCAGGGCATCGTCGCCAGCCTTGCCGCCAGCCGGTCCCAGATTGGCAGGGCCACCAGCCCGGCGCGGGCCTCGTCCAGATCCGCCCCGGCCGAGAAAACCCGCCCTGCCCCGGTCAGAATCACCGCGCAAGCGGGCGAATCAGCCACCCCGTCCAGTGCCGCGACAAGGCTTTCCAGCATCGATTCCGTCAGCGCATTCGCTTTTTCGGGCCGATTGAGCGTAATTGTCACGATATTATCAACTGCATTCTGGACGATCATCTGGCACCCAACTATTGTCCCGCGCGTTACTACACCACAGGTTCTCAAATTCTATTTTCGTCCACAAGGTGACCCTATGATCCGATTTTCCACAGCAACCGCGCTCGGCATGATCCTGGCGACCTCGCCAGCGCTTGCAGAGATCACCCCCGCGTCCGTCTGGCAGGAGCTGAGCGGCTATTACGAAACCATGGGGCTGACCGTCGCCAACACCGGCGTCGAGGACGCCGGCGACACGCTGACCGTGCGCGGCGTGACCGCATCGCAAAGCGAGGAAGGTGTCGAGTTCACCCTTGCGCTTGGCGATGTCGTGCTTAGCGCCACCGGCGATGCCGGCGTGCGTGTCGACATTCCCGATGAATGGACCGGCGATGTGACGCTGACCCTTCCCCCGCCCGAGCCGTCATTCGCCGAGATGATGCAGCGCCTTGAGGATGAGGAAAACGGCATCGAACCCGCCGAGGATGACGCCGCGCCGCGCAATGTCGTTGTCAACCTGACCATCCGCAACCCGAATGAGTCGATCACCGTGCATCAGGACGGCACGGCGAATGTCTACACCACCGTCATCCCGACGATGGAAATGGCGGTCAGCTCGATCACCAATGTCAATGGCGAATCCATCGCCAATCCGGTCGATCGACGTCGCTTACGCCGATGACGAAGGCCATCTGAATATCGCCCTGGCGATCGGCAAGATGAGCTACAACGGCGACAGCCTTATCCCCGCCGGGACGAATATCGGCCCAGACCTGCTGGAATCGATGAAGGCCGGGCTGAAAATGGTCGCTGCCGCCAAAGTGGAAACCCTTTCCGCGAAGATGAGTGGCGCGTTCCCGGGCGCATATGGCAACACGGAAACCCTGGACATCGCGGCCGATACGAATGCGCTGGATCTTCAGGTCCTGATCCAGGAAGGCCGCCTTGGCTATGTGATCAGCACCGGCGCCTCGGATTTCAGTGCCACCGTGCCGGATCTGCCCTTCCCGATCCAGTATTCGGCGAATTCGTCGAACTTCACGCTGGATATGCCGACGCTGGCCGCAGCCGATCCGCAGCCCTTCAAGCTGGCATATGGCTTTGACGGGCTGGAACTGTCGGACAGCATCTGGGGCATGTTCGACCCGAGCGGCGCTTTCCCGCGCGATCCGGCGAAGATCAATCTCGATCTTTCCGGCCTTGCGCGTCTGGATGTCGACCTGCTGGACGAAGAAGCCATGGCCAATCTGGTCGAGGCACCCGGCGCACTGAACGAACTGGCGATCAACGATATCGAGATCAGCGCGGTTGGCGCAAACATTCAGGCCAACGGCAACCTGACCATGCCCGAAGGCAATGTTGATGAGCCGGTCGGCAAGATCAACGCCCGCCTGACCGGCGTGAACGAACTGGTCGACAGGCTGATTGCCGCCGGCTTCATGCCCGAGGATCAGGCGATGGGCATTCGCATGATGCTGGCGCTGTTCACCACGGCAGACCCCTCGGACGCGACGGTCCTGACCTCGGAGATTGATTTCCGCGAGGGCGGCCAGATCTTCGCCAATGGCCAGCAAGTGAAATAACCCGCTTGCGCAAGGAAAGTTGACGGGCCGCCCGGTCATGCCGGGCGGCCCGTTCATTTCAGGCCCGTTCATTTTTGGGTTGCGCGCCAGCCCCGATGCCCGCCATTACCGGGCCATGACCCGGCCAAAGGGAATCCCATGCTTCAAGACCTGACCCATGCCCTGCTGAAAGCCGCCCGCGACGAAGGCGCTGACGAGGCCGAGGCCATGGCGATCCGCGCCTCGGCGACCAGTATCGATATCCGGGGCGGTCGTCTGGAACAGGCCGAACGCGCCGAAGGCGTGGAAATCGGCCTGCGTGTGCTGATCGGGGGCAGGCAGGCCAGCGTCACCGGTGCCGATCACCGGCCCGAAACCATCCGCACCATGGCCAGGCGTGCCGTCGCCATGGCCCATGCCGCCCCTGTCGATGACAGCCTTGGCCTTGCCGATCAGGGTCAGCTTGCGCGTGATCTCGATGCCGGCACCTTGCAGCTTTTCGATCCCGGCACCCCTCCGCTTCCCGCCGATCTGGAAGAGCGCGCGCTTCGGGCCGAGGCCGCAGCCCTTGCCGTTTCCGGCATCCGCACCGTCGAATCCGCCGGTGCCGCCTATTCCGAGCGCGAAAGCTGGATGGCGCTGAGCAACGGGTTCGAGGGCGGCCACCGCCGCAGCCAGCACAGCCTGAGCTGCACCGCGATCAGTGGCGAGGGCCTGAAAATGGAACGCGACCACGCGGGCGAGGGCCGGATCTGGGCCGGGGACATGCCCTCTCCCGAAGAGATCGGCCAGCTTGCGGGCACCCGCGCCACGGCCCGCGCAGGCGCGCGCAAACCCCCGACCGGAGCCTTCCCGATCCTTTATGACGAAAGGATCTCCTCGGGGTTGATCGGGCATCTTCTGGCGGCGGTGAACGGCACCGCCATCGTAAGGGGCGCAAGCTGGCTGCGGGATGCAATGGACACTCCGGTTCTGCCCGATGGCATCACGCTGCATGAAAACCCGCATCTGCCGCGCATGGGCTCATCACGGATTTTCGACGCCGAGGGGTTGGCCGCCCGCGCCCGCGACATCGTTCGGGGCGGGGTCTTGCAGCAATGGACACTGGACCTTTCGACCGCGCGCAAGCTGGGGCTGGAAAGCACCGGCAGCGCCGTGCGTAGCCTTGGCGGACCGCCTTCGCCCGGAAATTCCAATATCATCATGACCGAGGGCGGCCAAAGCCGCGATGATCTGATTGCCGCGATGGGGCGCGGGCTTATCGTGACCTCGCTTCTGGGGGCCTCGATCAACCCGACGACAGGGGATTATTCGCGCGGCGCTGCCGGCTTCTGGGTCGAGAACGGGCAGATCAGCCACCCGGTCAATGAATGCACCATCGCCGGCAATCTGCGCGATATGCTGCTGCGGCTGACGCCTGCCAA